>DASTPO010000117.1:0-6556 GCA_035762225.1 Candidatus Angelobacter sp. | reverse complement strand
CGAGGGCCTGAAGCACGCTGAAATCCTTGCGCTGGAACAGGCAGGAGCCAGGGCCCGCGGCGGGACCATCTACCTGAATCTTGAGCCTCATTGCCATCAGGGCCGCACGCCGCCATGCACGGACGCCCTTATCTCAGCGGGGATCAAGCGGGTGGTCGCATCTATGGCCGATCCCAATCCCCAGGTTGCGGGCAAAGGATTTGCTCAGCTGCGGGCGGCGGGAATCCAGGTTGAAACCGGCCTGCTGGAAGACGAAGCACGAAGATTGAATGAGGCCTTTGCCCGCTACATCCTCACGCGCCGTCCGCTGATCACGCTGAAGTCAGGCATGACGCTGGACGGAAAAATCGCGCCACCCCCGGGCGATTCGGCGAATCCTTCTCCACTCGGCGGCGGCTCAATCCTCCGACCGAAATCCCGGCTGGCGGGCGGTCCCACCGGCGGCTGGATTACCAGTAACGAGGCGCGCGCACATGTGCAGGAATTGCGGCATGAGTCGGACGCGATCATGGTTGGCGTGGGAACAATCATTGCAGACGATCCTCTGCTTACGGATCGCACCGGCCTGCCGCGCCGCCGTCCTTTGCTGCGCGTGGTGCTGGATTCGCGCCTGCGCTGCCCGCTGGACGCCCGGCTGGTCAAAACTGCACGTGAAGACGTCCTGCTGCTGTGCTCTTTTGCCGAAGAAAACAAGCGGCGCGCACTGGAAAGCTTGGGTATCCGCGTGGAACAGGTGCCGCTCGGCTCCAATGATGGACGCCCCGACCTGAGCAAGGTGGCGGCTCGCCTGGGCGAGTTGGAGATTACCAGCCTGCTGGTTGAAGGCGGCGCGCTGGTGAACTGGGCTGCGCTGGCCGCGGGCGTGGTGGACAAAGTGTTCCTTTACTATGCGCCCAAGATTCTTGCCGGGTCCGGATCGGTCCCTTTTGCCAGCGGTGAGGGATTTCGCGGGCTAACCGAGGCCGCCCAGATCAAGAACATCAAGCTGCATCGCTTTGGAGAAGACTTTGCCGTGGAAGGATACCTCCGCGATCCCTACGCGGCGACAGAGGGAGAGGTTTGATGTTTACCGGGCTCATTGTGGAAACAGGTGAGATCGCGGAGCTACGGCGGACGACCGGCTCGACCGGAGACGCGGTTACGCGAATCACAGTCCGAGCCAGACAGGTCACGGCGGAACTCAAGACCGGCGACAGCGTGGCCGTAAGCGGTGTCTGCCTGACCGCTCTTGAGATTGGGCCGGAGCAGTTCTCCGCCGACCTGGCGCAGGAGACGCTGGACCGCACTTCATTACAGGGATTGAAGGCGGGATCGCTGGTGAATCTCGAGCTTCCCGCACGCGCGCGCGACCGCATGGGCGGGCACGTGGTGCAGGGTCATGTGGATGGCACGGGGAAGGTCGTGAGCCTGCAAAAGGTGCCGTATCGGGACGACTGGCGACTGGTGGTGGAGCTTCCTGCGTCGCTGGATCGGTATGTGGTGGCGCAGGGGTCGATCACGGTTGAAGGAATCAGCCTGACAGTGGCGGCTATTGTACCCGGGCAGGTGGAAATCGCCATTATTCCTCACACCTGGCAGGCCACGAACCTGCACACATTGAAGCCGGGCGACCCGGTAAATATTGAAGTGGATGTGCTGGCGAAGTACGCGGAGAAGGCGGCGCAGGGAAAGAATTCCCGAAGCTTGACGGTGGCAGATCTGGTGCGGCGAGGCTTCTAGCGCGCCTCTTGGACTCAGAATGCGGCCGGAATGGCTGCCGGCTATACAAAACAAAAAGATCAGCACGTCAGGTTCGGCAGTGCTGATCTTTTCGCGAAGCGCGGGGAGGGCCGTGCCTCAAAACTCGCGTTTCCCTCTCTAACTTAAGCGTTTCCGGTAACGGCAAGAAAAACGTAAACAACCACGGTGCCCACTGCCAGCCAGATCCGGAATTTGTTCATTTCTGTCGACTCGCCCATAACCCTTGTCCTTTGTCCGAAAGTTGATCGGGGGAGGACCCTTGCATATCTGACTCTGTGAGAATGGACCTGTTGCTGCCCGGGAATCATTAGATGGCAATTAAAGTCTCTAATTCATTCCGTTGCAGCTCCTGATGCAGTTGGGCAGGGGGCGTGCTACAGTTCCCAACCATGCGTCTCCTGCGGGCAACTCTTGCGTTGATTCTCTGGCTCGGCCTGCCGTGCGCGGTGGCTGAAGCCGTTGTTTACGAGATCCAGGCCCAACCCTCTGGCGATTCCACGTTTCGCATCAAGCCCCAGCGGCCGGTGCAGGATCTGGAGAAAGAGGCGCTGGCGGCGCAGCCTCCCCGGGAGCAGGGGAATTTTCGCCGGCCCGAACTGGTGGAGTTGATCAAGCTTGATCCGACGATCAAGCTCGATATCCGCTACGCAACCAGCAACAATTTTCTGAGCACCCCGATGTACTCACAAGCGCGGGCCTTTCTCCCAGCGGCCCGCTGCCGAGGCCCTGTTGCGCGCGCAACGGGCGCTCAGGGAAAAAGGCTATGGCTTGCTCATCCATGACGCCTACCGGCCGTGGTATGTGACCAAGATGTTCTGGGAGGCGACACCCGACGATAAAAAGATTTTTGTGGCCGACCCGAAAGAAGGCTCAAAGCACAATCGCGGCTGCGCCGTGGACCTGACGCTCTACGATCTGAAGACGGGCGCGGTGGCGCAGATGCCGAGCGGGTATGACGAAATGTCAGAGCGCGCGTATGCGGACTACAAAGGCGGCACGGCGGAGCAGCGCGAACGCCGCGCAATCCTGCGAGCGGCGATGGAGAAAGAGGGATTCACCGTTTACCCCCAGGAGTGGTGGCACTTTGACTTCAAGGATTGGAAAGAGTACCCGGTGATGAACGTGAGGTTTGAAGAGCTGGGGAAGTAGGCGGGAGACCCGGGCGCCGGTCCACCGGGAAGAAGCTAGCTGGCGTCGGCGCGATCTGTTGATGCGTGAAAGTGCCGGAGCACAGCTTCGGTTTGCGATTTGGTCAGCACAGCGCCCAGCGCGGCGGCGTCAGCCTGCTGGACGGCGCGCACGCTGCCGAAATGCTGCAGGAGTCTTTGCCGGGTGCGTTCGCCCACGCCGGGAATCTCCAGCAGTTCAGACTGGCGGTCACGCATCTGGCGGCGCTTGCGGTGGAAGGTGACGGCGAAGCGGTGCGATTCATCGCGCACCATCTGCACCAGGTGCAGCACCGGCGAGTGGCGGTCCAGCACTACGGGATCGTCCTCCTGGCCAAAGACGTAAATAATCTCTTCCTTCTTGGCGATGGCCGCCAGCGGCTGGTTGGTGATGCCGAGTTCGTCCAGCGCCTGGGCCGCGGCGTGGAGCTGTCCCAGTCCGCCATCGATGAGGACCAGGCTGGGAAAGGTTTTATTCTCATCACGCAGGCGCTTGTAGCGGCGGGCTACCACCTCGCGCATGGAGGCAAAGTCATCCACGCCCTGCACGGTGCGCACGATGAATTTGCGGTATTCATTCTTGTTCATCTTGCCGTCTTCCCAGACCACCATCGAAGCCACGGTTTCGGCGCCCTGGATGTGGGATATATCAAAGCACTCGATGCGTTTGGGAATGTCAGGCAGCCCGAGCGCGTCCTGCAATGATTCCTGCACGGCTTTGGCTGCCGGCTTCATAACGCGGAAACGCTGGTCAAATGACTGTTTGGCATTTTGCGCGGCCAGGTCGATGAGTGAGCGCTTGTCGCCTCGCTGCGGAACCAGGATTTCAACTTTGCTGCCGCGCTTCTCCGCCAGCAATTCTTCCAGCTCCGCGCGATCTTCAAAGTCCACGGGCGAGAGAATGTCGCGGGGGACGTATTGCTGGTCGATATAGATCTGCTTCATCAGCGCGGAAAAGAAGGCTCCGGGGCGGAAAGATGGAATTGGAGCACGGCCGCTCCCGGCGGCGGAGGACGATTCTGGTTCCTGCGCCGCAGGCGGAGGCGCCTGCGGTCCACGATTTTCATCGGTTTCGTTATCTTCCTGCGGAAGCGCGATCTCCGGCAATTCTTCCCAGAAGAACTCGCGGCGATCAAGAATTTTGCCGCCGCGCATATGAAACACGTTCACGGCGAGCATGTCATTTTCAAAGTGATAGCCGAAGACATCCTGGTCATCGCCTTCAGCCGCGGCAATACGCTGTTTTTCCTGGAGCTGGGAGACGGTGGAGATCATGTCGCGATAGCGGGCCGCGCGTTCGTATTCCTGGTCGTGGGCCGCCTGTTCCATCCGCCCCCGCAGGGATTTGGCCAGATCGGTCTGGCGGCCCTCCAGCAGGAGTTGAACGTCGCGCACGGCTTCCTGATAGGCCTGGGGCGTGGTCAGGTCCTGCACACACGGCCCCAGACAGCGCTTGATGTAATACTGCAAACACGGGCGAAGATGGTAGCGCGTGAGATCGACCTTGCAGGACGGAACAAGAAAGCTGCGATGGATCAGATCAACAATGCGATAGGCCAGGTTGCCGGGAAAATACGGCCCATAATAGATGCTGCCGTCCCGGCGCAGACGCCGGGTCACATAGACGCGGGGGTAGCGCTCGGAGAGCGTCAGCTTGATGTAGGGATATGTCTTGTCGTCGCGCAGAAGGATGTTGAAACGCGGCTTCTTCTGCTTGATCAGGTTGTTTTCCAGCGCCAGGGCTTCTTTGTTGTTGTCGACAACGATATATTCGACGTCGACGGCCTCGCGCAGGAGCGAGCCGGTTTTGGCATTGGCCTCGCCCACGCCCTCCTGGAAATAGGAACGGACGCGCGCGCGCAGGTTCTTGGCTTTGCCGACGTAGATGACCTCGCCCTCGGCGTTTTTGTACAGATACACCCCGGGCTGGAGCGGCAGGGTCCGAATTTTGGCAAGCAAATCCATGGGGGAGGGACTGGGGCTTACTACCTAGATTCTTCCCATAAGGCCTCAGGTGCGTAAAAATTCTACAGTGACTCGCAATAGCGACCATGCGTGGAGCGGGCAGCAACGAGTCAACTTATTGATTATACACAGTTTAAAGCAGAGCCGGTTTAGCTTGGCCATTGGCAACACAGTTGCTGTTCTATCAGTGACTTTATAAGGCGGCAAAACCCTGCGCCGCATGGGTCTCAAGGAGCTTCCCCCATGAACTTGAAATCAAGCCTTTTGGTTCTGCTGGCCGGATCGTCACTGATGATCGGCACTGGTTGCACAACAAAGAATTACGTGCGCAAGCAGACCCAGCCAATCGTCGAAAAATCAAACGAACTTGACGCCAGAACGGCCAAGAACAACGCCGCCATCCATGACGTGGATACCCGCGCAACCGCAGGTATCGCAGGCGCGAACCAGAAGGCCGGTGAGGCTGACCAGAAAGCCCTGGATGCCCGTGGTCGTGCAGACCAGGCCCAGACGCTGGCAACGCAGGCCAACACCCGCGCTGACGCCCTGGCCAACCAGGTAGCGAATCTGGATAACTATCGCCCTGTGGCAGAAACCTCAGTGCATTTTGCCTTCAACAAAGCCGATTTGACGGCCAAGGCGAAGACCGCCCTGGACCAGCTTCTGGCTGAAGTACCCAACACCAAGGGTTACCTGGTGGTGGTGGAAGGCGACACGGATTCAATCGGCTCCGCTAAGTACAACTACAAGCTGAGCGAGCGTCGCGCTGATGCCGTGGTCCAGTACCTTTCCTCCAAGAGCATTCCGGCACACAAGATTTACCTGATCGGAATGGGCAAAGATAAATACGTAGCCGAGAACACCTCGGCCGACGGCCGCGCCAAGAACCGCCGCGTGGACGTTCGTCTGATGACCAACGTGGTCAATCCAGAGACACCAAGCTCTGCGCAGAGTACCGCTCCCAACCCGAGCCGGTAGTCTCTCCTCCCCCGGGACAGTTGCGCAGAACAAAAGGCCGCCAGGATTCTGGCGGCCTTTAGTTTTTACGGTAGGGCGGAATGCAAGAAACTGCGCCGGATTCGATCTTCTCTTAGAATATTAAGTATGAAATTCCGCTCTCATATCCTTACCGGCTTTCTGTTGATTGCCTTCATGGCTCTGGTTCTCACTCCGTCCCGCGCGCTGGCCCAGGATGACAATCCTGACAATAAGCCGCACATTCAGCCCAGAAACTCGCCGACGCCGTCGCCAACGCCAACTCCTACGCCCCAGGGCAAAGACCAATACGAGCGGCCGCCATTTCCCGGGGACGCACAACAGCCAGGAGCCAATGAGGCTCCGCCGCGATCCAGTGACGGATATGAACGCCCTCCGTTCCCTGGCGACGCGCCTGCAGCCAAGCCCGGAGCGGCCGGCGAGAGTTCCAGCCGCGATTCACAGATTGATCCCAACGCGCACGTCGACACAAGCGAACCTGAGCCGGCTGAAGAAGATGACGCGGTGCTGAAGCCGTGGGACCCGCACAAGGCCGCCAAGGATGTTGAGGTAGGCCAGTATTACCTGAAGCTCAAGAATTATCGCGCGGCGCTGGAGCGCTTCAACCACGCTCTGCTCTATAAGGCCAATGACGCGGAAGCCACATTCGGTCTGGCAATCACGCAGGAAAAGCTGGATCTGCTGGCCCT
>DASTPO010000116.1:0-4695 GCA_035762225.1 Candidatus Angelobacter sp. | reverse complement strand
GTGCACGCGCGTCTCTTCGTACTTGGGATGAATTGCTGCCTTCATTTGCCTCTGGACCTTTCGCGGTAAAGCGTTATTTTACCTGAAATTAGCCGATTTTGGCTAGATGGAACGTTGGCCATTGGATGAGGTTGGGGCGGCCGAGGATTCAATGCGCCGCCGCCACCCGGCTGCTCGACAGCGCGCTTTCGTCCAAGCGCCCGGATGACGACGAAATGAGTTTAGTGCCATCCGAAATGAGTCAGGCGTGTTTCCGCATTGGTCGTATTGCGGTTTTACCCGGGTATGAGGCGTTCTTCTTTTGAAGTGGCGTAAAATAAATATTTTGGTTTTGCTTGATAAACACCGCTGAGGAGCGCTTTCCCCATGCCCATGGTGCGCAATGACATTTTGCAAAAATTCCCGGACCTTTTTGGATCGAAAACGGTCAACGGCAAGAACGTCAACGTTGAAGAGGCCATCACAACGCTCACCCGCGAACTTCGGCCGGAGATCGCTGCGGCATTGACCGCGCGGCGGGAGATCCTGCAATCCCCGGCGCCTGTACGGGAAAAATACGCATGGCCGAAGTGGGACCAGCAGTTTGACGATCCAATCAGCGGCAAGCCGTGGAGCTTCCGCCAGATCGTCCAGGGACTGATTGATAATTTTCAGGGCAAGGAGAGCGAGTGGCGCTGGCGCCTCAATGACG
The DNA here is from genome assembly GCA_035762225.1 of Candidatus Angelobacter sp. Taxonomy (GTDB): domain Bacteria; phylum Acidobacteriota; class Terriglobia; order Terriglobales; family Acidobacteriaceae; genus Angelobacter. The sequence continues at coordinate 4,004 of DASTPO010000116.1, read as the reverse complement.
AGGTGCCAATCCCAAAGGACGCGCATCCGCTGAAGAACCCGGGCCTGGAGTTGACAGGGCCTTGGCACCCTCTGGACATGGCATTCAATGCCCTCAACAGCCCGGCGCCCATGAACATGCCGGACTTTGAAGATGCGTCGCCGCCGCACTTTCTGCCTGACGGCACGCCCACCACCCAGCCGGTAGGAATCTTTGCCGCTCTCCAAAACGCGAAGGAAATCTTTGCAGGCAACTGGAACACCAAAGCGTACGAGGTAATCAAGAAAGGGAAAAAGCGCGAATATCGGATCACGAAACCACCGGCGCAGTGGCCAACGCGCTTTGGGCGTCCCCCGGGGCTGCACATCAATTATGACCACATCATCGTGGACGGCAAACCTGCTCCCGCGACCATCGTCGTGGCAACGCTGTGGGCATTCAATAATTTTGACTCACTCAAAGGCGCGGGCAGCGGCGTTTATTTCTATATCCCCAAGCTGCAAACGGCAAAAGAAGCCCTGATCGTCGAAAAAGTCCTTTCGCGGCTGGAAGCGATGATTGGAGTACCGGCCGGAACCATCAAGATCAAGATGCTGTATGAAGAGGGCAACGCCGGCCGCCAGCTGCCCGCCATCACCTGGACTCTGCGGCGCAGGCTGCTGGGCACCAATGTCGGCCGCTGGGACTACCTGGGCAGCCTGATCGAGATGTGGAAGGACGATCCCAAGGGAGTGTATCCGGATCCGCAATCCATCGGCATGGCGTCACCCAACATGATTGCCTACCAGCGCTTCAACGCGCTGATGATGCTGATGGGCGGCATGAAGAACGGTGAACTGGAGAATGCCGCGCCGATCGGCGGCATGGCCGCGGTGATGATTTACCAGGCCGGCGATCCCTACGGGCGTTCGCGCTATAACCCGCTGGCGCTGCGCGCCATGGTCATCGATAAGCTGCGCGAGCGCGTCCTGGGGCTGATTTTTGTGCCTGACGAACCGCTCACACCCGGCCAGACGCCAACGCTGGATGACATACTGGCCAAACGCGTCAAGGGACATCTCTATGATTGTTACCGGCAGAGCTGGGTGGCAAGTCCGGAGCCGGATTACGTGGCTGCGGGCAACGCGCCACTGCGCGCGGCCGTGACTGATCTACAGGGCATCATCAGCGCGCCGCAATCGAGCACGCAGGTGAAAGACAAGCCTGTGCCCACGGCAAACAGCGGACTGAGCGAGCCGGAGCGGAGCGTGCTGCAAGCGCGCGGGCTGTTGAACGCGCAAGGCAAGATCGTTCCCCAGGTAATCACCAGAGAGTCGCTGAACACGCCGGAGAAGCTGCTGTCAAAGGAGCGCTGGGAGGCGATCAACGGCGTTCCGTCGGGCGACATCACAATCGAGCGCATCCAGCACGCGTTCTACATGGCGGCAAATTACGGATACCAGATCCTCAATGGAAACTTTGCCGCGGCCATTGACGATTACGAGCTCAAGCTGCGTTTCATGAATGACCTGGCTACCTACCGCATTGATGTTTCCTGGCTGTGGACGCTGCTGCGGCACAAAGCGGCCGTCACCAAGGACGGTTATCTCAAGCGTCCGGAGATGACCGAGGATGGCGTGGAACCTGCACGAAACGCTGACCAGGTAAAAGCGGGAACGCGCTTTACCGAAGAGTTGTTCGACAAGCTGTGGAATTACCATAATGAGTGGACACAGGCTTTCTTTGCCGAGCTGGACAAGCGCGGCGAGCCGGGACGTTTTGATCGCGGCAAGGCGGACGTGATCATGGAGATCCTGAACAAGCAGCTGCTTTCACCGAATTACATCCAGCACAGCGCCAGAGTGCTGTTTGTGGTGGGCCAGGCAGGCAAAGAAGAGCGCGCACAACTGCTGGAAGCCATCTTCGATCTGTCGCGCGAAGAGGCAGTCAAGCGAGTCCAGGCGGGAACGTTGAGCCAGGCTGCCTTGGCGGCGCATGACTACGTCTTCGATATTTTCCCCGAGTCGGCGACCAGGCAGGGCACGCCCAAGCAAGGAACGGCGGCGGACTAACGGGCAAGAACTGCCGGCAGTGCACGTTCTGTGCAAATCCTGTGCAGAAACAGCCTGCCGGTGGCGATAGAGTCGAGCGCCGGCAGCAGGAACGGTGATATTTTCATAACAGAAGACCCAATGGCCACATCGCTGCAATCCCAGACTGCGCCCGCATGTCCCGTATGTGACGGGACTGGCTGGAAGAGCGTCGCGGTGCCGGGAAAGGCCAGCAGGGTAACCCGCTGTGACTGCCGCATTGCCTCACGAAACCAGCTCCTGCTGGAACAAGCCCAGATCCCGGCGCGCTACAAGGATTGCACGCTGGAAAGCTTCCGGCTGGAACACGTTTCTCTCTCGGTGCGGAACGCCCATCGTGACGCGCAGCGCTTTGTGCAGGAATATCCGCTGGAGCGCAAAGGCCTGCTGCTGATTGGTTCGATCGGCGTCGGGAAGACGCACCTGGCAGTGGGAATCATTCAGGGCTTGATCAGGGAAAAGGGCGTGCCCAGCCTTTTCTGCGACTATCGCGAGCTGCTCAAGGAAATTCAGAACTCCTATAATCCCGCGGTGCAGGCCACGGAGTTGCAGATACTGCGTCCGGTGCTCGAGACCGAGGTCCTGCTCCTGGACGAGCTCGGCGCAATCAAAAGTTCGGAGTGGGTCTGGGACACGGTGAGCTATATCCTGAACAGCCGATACAACGAGCAGAAGACCACCATCATTACCACGAACTTTCCTGACTCGCCCTCCGCTGCCGCAGCGAAAGAGCCGCAGTCACGTCTGGGCGGTAAATCGCGCGAAGAAGAGAATGCCAGGACTGCGGCCCGCGAAGAGACTCTGGGTGATCGCATCACCGACCGCATGCGTTCCCGCCTGCATGAGATGTGCCGCGTACGCACCCTGAAGGGCTCTGACTACAGAACGTCCCACCGGGATTAATTTCCAATCCCTGATCCATCCTTCGTTATGAGACATGATCTGTGCCCAGGTGCGCTTACTGGTACTTCTATAGAAACAATTCTATTTATATAAATACAGTAGTAGCAGTAGGGGCTGTGTAAGCTGCGGAAAACAGGTTGTAAATCACTGGACGTAAGGGTTCCTGGCGTCCACACACTGTTGAGAAGGGGCTTGAGACTTTGTTGAGCGTGTGCGAAAGCGATCGATGAAGAAAATTGCCAGACAATTTCCAACCAAATCCACAGAAGCAAAGAGGTGCAGCGTCTGGAAGTGGTGGAAATAAGGCCGGTCATATTGAGGAACGGCAGTAAATATAGGCACTCAGGCGCGGACTGGTTTTCCGCAGGTATTTGAGAATGCCTCTGCAAAACAGGAAAGCGGCTCTTGCCGGAAACCGCTTCCACTTCATTTCGCGGATGCCTTACGGGCTATGTGAGACTGATAGTGTGTTGATCCTCGGTGGTGAGTGTTGCTGACTCAATCCAATCCGTTTACGTCCGACCATCCGCCGGACTTCTTTGCCCAGTTTGCCGCTGCGCCTGCGGTGTTTGTGCTGCGCGGCGCGGATGCGGCAGCCGAACCGTACGTCGGCAAGACGGCAAACCTGCGCAGGCGATTGCAGCGGTTGCTGGCGCCGCCGGAATCGCAATCAAAGCGGCTGAACCTGCGCGAACGCGTAAAGCTGATTGAGCATTCCCTGACCGGCTCTGACTTTGAGTCCACGCTGCTGCTTTATCGGACGTTGCGAAGGGAGTTCCCGGAAAGCTACCAGAAGCGCCTGCGGCTCCGGCCTTCGCCCTTGGTGCGGCTCAACCTGGAAAACCAATACCCGAGAGCATATGTAACCACGCGGATCGGCAAGCTCAAGGGAAAATCGCTGTACTACGGGCCTTTCCGTTCGCGCGCGGTCGCGGAGAAGTTCCTGAATGACTCGCTCGACCTGTTCAAGATGCGGCGCTGTACTTTTGACCTGAATCCAGATCCGGCTTTTCCCGGCTGCGTTTATTCAGAGATGAAGATGTGCCTGGCGCC
>DASTPO010000115.1:0-10110 GCA_035762225.1 Candidatus Angelobacter sp. | reverse complement strand
CTGCTAAATCATAGGTAACACGACGAAAGTAATTCAGGCCCGTCCGCAGCGTCGGGCCTGAACAGTTTTTCTTGATGTTCCCTTACGCAAATTAACAGTCCTGCTTCCGCCTTAATCCGCCATCTTGCTCAAATGCACGTCAAAACGCGCCCTCGCCAGCAATGACGTCAACTCAAAAGCCTTGAACCTGTCACCAACCAGCTCGCGCTGCCGATACAAGCCGGGTTCGCTATCCACGATTTCATGCCGGGCCTGCCAATTATCCAGAAAGCCCTGTGCCTGTGTGATGCTGGCTTCAACTTTGGAGCCGCCCGCGGTCATCGCCTCCGTGGCGTAAGAATCAAGCAACTTCGGCCAGTATTTATCGAGTAACGCGCTGCTGGCGAACATATCGGCCCAGACAATGCGTCCCTTAACAGCTACTACGACGCCAACCGCATTCTGGTTCCGCAACTGTTTGATCACGCTCTCATAGGACTTGCGCATCGGCTCTACGATGGAATCCACCTGCTCCTTCACCGCTCGGTTTTCTTTGCCTTTGGCGTATGACGTGGTGCTGTTAAACTCGCGCAGGCGCTCCGCGGAGCTACCGTATCCGCTACCGACCCCACCGCCGGCTCCTGCGGATGGCGCCGCCAGTTTGGCGGCCATCTGTTCACGGCTGCGGCTGACTTCATCCCAGACTTTCTGCTGGTTCTGGTCGGCCATGGCTTTCATGCGTACGCTCGGCTGCAGCATCACGGATGCATGCGTATCGAACTTTGCTGAAGTTTCTGTCCAGCGCCCGTGCTCCACGCAAAAGACAGAAAGGTCCACCGGGTCGCTCTCTGAAGGAACGATACGGTCTTTTCCCACCACCCGGTCCTGCTTGCCGCCGGTCACAACTTCGCCAGCCAGCAGAATTAAGGGATGTTTGGAGTTGTTCACCAGCACCAATCGGTTCACTTCCGCGCCACCATATGGATGTTGCGCATACGGTCGCCGCTGCAAAGCGGAATGCAGGTTTCCCACTTCGGTTACCACCACCTCGCCGGAACGGATGCCCTCATCCAGCGTGATGAAATCACTGGTATCGTTGCTTCGGCTGGAAACCACGGGAAAAATTGTGAGGTCGCCATGTGTAATGGGCGCCAGGATTTTGTAATCACTTACTGCGGAAGGCTGGCTACCGGAGTCTCCAGCACGGGCGGGCAATACCAACGATCCACCCAGCAGAATCACCAGGATGGCCGCAAAGGACTGTTTCATATACCACTCCCTTTTCCCAACCCAGACCCTTGTTTTCACTATAAGAATGTAAAATGGCAGTATTCTTGCGATTAAAATTGATACTATCCGAACCATGAGTTCTGGGCCCAGGCCGGTTGAAGCAGCACTGATTTCCGTCCGCGTTCTCTTTGAGAAGAGTGGTGGGGAGCGCTATGGCCTGACCTTGCAAGCGTTCGAGTTAGTACTGGAGCAGGTAGCGGCGAAGTACCATCCGGGAGCAGGTCAGCGTCAGAAGCTGGAATTCTGGCGCGACCTCAAACTGGAGGAACTCGCCTTGGCCCGCGCCTGTGCCGCAGGCCATGACACCGCGTGGCAGGCTTTCCTCACCCGGTTCCGCGAAAAGCTTTATGACATTGCCCGGGGCATCACCAAGGAAGATTCCAGTGGCCGCGACCTGGCTGATTCCCTCTATGCTGATCTCTACGGCACCTCTGAGCGCGATGGCCGCCGCGTTTCCCGCCTGAACTTTTACATGGGACGCGGATCGCTGGAGGGTTGGCTGCGTACCGTTCTGGCGCAGGAATTTGTGAATCGTTACCGCAAGACAAAGCGTCTGGTAAGTCTTGAAGAACAGGCCGAAGACGGGGTACAGTTCTCCGCAGCTGAACCCGGACCGGCCGGTCCCATTGATAGCCGCCTTGGTGCCGCCGTGGATGAGGCCCTGGGGCAGCTTGAGCCTGAGGAAAGGCTGGTACTGGCCTCCTATTACCTGGATAACCGTACCCTCACCGAGATTGGGCGCATGATCGGCGTACATGAGTCCACCATCAGCCGGAGGCTGGAAAAGCTGCTTAAAGGCTTGAGAAAACAGGTCATAGCGGGCCTGGTGTCAAGGGGCATGAATCGGGTTCAGGCTGAAGAGGCCCTGGAAGCGGATGTTCGTTATTTACAGCTGGATGTGACCAAAAAACTGCAAGAAAATCGTTCTGCTGCGTTCCAACAGAACAAGGGATCAGATTAGCCATGGCTGAGTTTTCCAACATGTTGCGCCAGAGGCTCGCCGCCACTCAGGATGGGGCGCGAGTACATCCAGACGCTGATACGCTGACGGCGTTTTCGGAGCAACTCCTGCCCGGCGCTGAGCGGCAGCAGGTCATGGCCCACCTTGCCGCCTGTGCTCCATGCCGCGAGCTGCTGGCACTCAGTCAATCAGAGACTCCTGCGGCAGTTCTGCAACCGGTGTTCAAACCCGCGCCGGTTTCGTCGTGGCGCAGGTTCTTCACTCCGGCCATGGGTCTGGGAGCGGCTGTAGCCGGCATCGCCTTGACGGCAGTTCTGGTTCTCCACAGTCCGCAAAAGCCAGCTTTGCAACAGCCTGAACCAAGCCTGGACGCCAAGGCGCCTGTTCTGGATCAGAAACCGGTAACGGAGGCAAAAGCATCGCCGGCTCCCGATCAAAGCGCTGCAAGTGAATCTCAACCGGCTGTCTCTGCCAAACCAGCACCCCCTGCGGTTTCTGCCGGCCTTGCAGGCATGCCCCGGGGCAAAGATCGTGTTGAAAATCGCACGCTGGCAGCCAGCGTCGCACCTGCCAGAGTTTCAGGCAATATTTCACCGGCAAACAACGCTTTGCCTGGCAGCCAGGCGGCAGCGGCGCCGCCCGTTCTTGCTGCGGAACTGAAAAAGAGCGATTTTGTTAACACGAGCTTGTTTGCCAACGACGGGGTCGTTGCGGATTGGGATGGCCGGAGCGCTTCTCCCCCAGCGACGCAGGCGCAAGCCTCAGCGACCCGGTTTGTCGCCAATGCGAATACTCAATTTCCTGGTTTCTCTGACATTCCCCCAGCGCCAGCCGGAGATAAGTCTCATATTCGCATGTTGCCGTCTGCGCCGCCAGATTCGACAGAGCATTATTCTTTGGTGCGCAAGATTGAGAGAAGTGCGCGCAGCGCCTTCGGCAAAGCCACCGCGCCAGCCATCAACAGCAATACATTGAGCTTCAGCGCCATGGGCGGCACGGGCACTTTCAGCGCCGATTTGCAAAAGGGCCAGCCGATTGAAGCTGCGTCTGCTCCGGCTAAATCTGAAGCCAGCGCGCTGGAGCAATCAGACGCGCTCAGTGCACGCTCAATGTCAGCCCGTCGACGCCTGGGTTCCAGCGTTGTCCCGTCCGGATGGAAGGTGGTTGACGGTACCCTGATGAAGGACATTGGCCAGTCATGGGAAGATGCCTACCCGGCCTCGGTGGGTAAGTTTGAATTCACGTTTGTGCAGTCGCATGGCGGAGACGTCTGGGCCGGCGGTACCCAAGCCATGCTGATTCACTCCCGAGATGCTGGCGCGACCTGGGAAAACGTGAAGCTGGGCGACACGGCGTCCGGATCGATTGTGAATGTGTTGTTCGGCGGTAACAGGGTCCAGGTAAAGACTTCAGACGATCAGGCTTGGTCAAGCTCTGACGGCGGCAAGACCTGGAGTCTCCAGCCTGCGGAGAAATGACGCTATTCCTGGCGAGGCGTCGCGCGTAGCGGGCATTCGATTCGGAGCTGAGGCATTCCGGCGCTATATAATTCATCCCAATGATCAAAATAGTCCTGGTGTTGTGGTTCATCGCGCTGATTCTATCTCTATTGGCGAAGCGCGGCAGCCACGGCAGGACCGTGATGGTGCGCATCTTTATCGGCGGCTTCTGCCTGCTGATCCTGGGATTCTTCCTGAAATTGATCTCAAGACTCTTGTGAAACGGTAATTATCTTTCGCTCAATGATTCTGCTTTGGGCCATCAGAGAAACGCCACGTGTTGTGGAGAACTCTACGATTTGCCTATGGCAAAGGGGAATTACGCCGTCACCAGCGATCCGACCTTCTCGCCGGTCACCACTCGTTTGATATTTCCGTGGACATTCAGATTGAAGATCACGATAGGCAGGTTATTTTCCTGGCAGAGTGAGATTGCAGTGGCGTCCATTACGCGCAGGCCGCGCTTGAGCACATCCAGGTAGCTGATGGATTCAATCATGGTTGCTGTGCTTACCACCTTTGGGTCAGCGTCGTAAATTCCATCGACCTTGGTGGCTTTCATGATGACATCAGCCTTGATCTCCATGGCGCGCAACGAGGCGGCGGTGTCCGTGGAAAAATAAGGATTACCGGTTCCTCCGGCAAAGATCACCACGCGTCCTTTTTCCATGTGCCGCAGAGCGCGCCGCCGGATGAAGGGCTCCGCTATCTGGTTCATCTCCAGCGCCGACATCACACGCGTATGCACGTCCTGCTTTTCCAGCGCGTCCTGAAGTGCCAGGGAATTGATCACCGTGGCCAGCATGCCCATGTGATCGGCAGAGACCCGGTCCATGTCCCGTGCCTGCTCCGCCACGCCACGAAAGAAATTTCCTCCGCCAACCACCAGGGCAATCTCAACCCCCAGATCGTGTACTTCACGGATCTCAGCGGCAATGGCGTGGATGCGCGCGGTTTCCACCCCGAACCCTTTCTCCCCGGCCAAGGCTTCGCCAGAGAGCTTGAGCAGAATGCGTTTGAATGCAGGCATGCGCCACAAGTATACCAGCCAGAGCTCCGCGCAGTCGGCCCGGGGCTGTCATTCCGTCGGCGGGCACACCCGAACTGACGGGCGTTATTATTCGCTTCGCAACGCGATCAGCGGGTCCACTTTGGTGACACGCCGCGCCGGGATGTAGCTGGCCACAAACCCGACGGCCAGAAATGTGATCGCAACCGTGACAAACGTGATTGGATCAGTAGTTCCCGTGCCGAACAGCAGGCTCCGCATCACGCTGGAGAAGAGCAGAGCCGCCACGATGCCGGCTGCAAGGCCCAGGCCGATCACTCGCATGCCCTGGAGCAACACCATGCGCAGAACCTCCTGGCTTTGAGCGCCCAGGGCCATGCGGATCCCGATTTCGCGTGTGCGTTGGCTTACCATCAGCGCTGTCACCCCGCTCAGGCCGGTGGCGGCGATAGCCAGCGCCAGGCAGGCAAATAGCGCCAGCAGCAACGTCGTGAGGCGCGACTGCACCAGCGAGTCGCCGCGCAATTCCGTCAGCGTCTCAATGTTGTTGACCGGCTGTTCCGGATCAACGGAATAAACCGCATCCCGCACCTGCTGTGCGTAATTCGCGGGATTGCCGGCGGTCTTCACCATCAGGGAGCCGCCCATGGGTTGCTGTTTGAAGGAGATGTAAGCGGTATCGAGCGCCGCTCGATCCAGCCCGTAATATTTCACGTCACCGACCACGCCCACGATCTGCACCCAGCTCTTTCCGTTGTCACCGGAAATGCGCTTGCCCAACGGATCTTCCTTGGGAAAATAGTGGTGCGCCAGTGACTGGCTGATGATGACCACTTCAGGAGCATCGGCATTGTCATGCGGCGTGAAATACCGGCCGCTGATCAGCGGGATGCCCAGCAGCTGCAGGCAACCGGGAGCAACAAAGCTCAGGTCGGCCGTCGGGAGCGGCTCGTGCTCGTCCACTTGGCGGCCCTCTACTCGAAAGGTCTGATTGAATGGCTGGCCGGGCGCCAGTGGGGCTCCGCTGTTCACGCTTACCGCCACAATGCCCGGCGTACCTTCCAGTTTGCTGGCCACACGATCAAAGAAATTCAATGTAGCGGTATTCGTATTGTATTTGGAGAAGTTGAGGGGAATATTCGCGGTTAGCACGTTCGACGGGTTATATCCCGCGTCGACCTGCTGCAATTTCACAAAGCTGCGGGCCATCAGGCCGGCAGCGATTAACAGCACAAAGCTGAGCGCCACCTGGCCTCCCACCAGCAGGTTGCGCAGGCGGACTCCGCTGCTCTTAACCGTGGCATTCGCGCTCCCTTCTTTAAGCGCGTTCACCAGGTTCAGCCTCTGTGAAAGCGCGGGTATTGATCCGAAAATCAAGCCGGTGAGAATGGACATTCCCAGCGTAAAAAGCAGCACTTCCCAGCTGATACGCACTTCGGCGGCGCGAGTGGTGAAACGGCCGATGAATCTCACCAGCAATTCAAGGCATGCCGACGCCATCAACAATCCAAGCGCTCCACCGGCCAGGCTGAGCAGGGTGCTCTCCGTCAGCAACTGCCGGACCAGGCGGCCACGGTTCGCGCCCAGCGCCGCGCGCACCGCCATCTCCTGTTCGCGCCGCATGATGCGCGCCAGCGCAAGATTGGCGACATTGGCGCAGGCAATCAACAGCACCAGTCCCGCGGTTCCCAGCAGCACCAGCAACATGGGACGGACTCGCTGTGTGAGCTGGTTTTGCAACCCATCCATGGTCGCGCTGAAGCCGCGCGATGCCGGATAATCAGCCGGATATTGCTGCTGCAGTCTCGCAGCCACAAGCTTTACGTCGGAGCTGCCGGTGCTGAGGTCAGCGTCTGGCTTGAGTCGCCCGAACGCTCCCAGCATGCGCGCTCCCCGATTCGCTATGGTTTGCGGCCGGGCGCGGAACGGGCATGCCACGGACGGCATGTAAACATCGTTTTCGCGCGGATATTGCGGCACTGGCGGCAGCACTCCCACCACGGTGTGTATCTTGTCATTCATGCGGAAATGGCGGCCGATGATGGTTTTGTCGCCTCCGTATCGCGTCTTCCAGTACGGATAGCTCAGCACCAGAACAGCGTCGGCGCCAGGAGTGTCGTCGGCGGAGGTAAAAAAGCGGCCAAGATACGGCTTGATGCCCAGCAGATCAAAAAAGTGCGCGGAGACCACGCCGGTGCGGACCTCGTCCGGCTCCTGTCCATCGAGCAGGATGAACGACATCTGGTGGTACTCCTCAATCTGCGCCAGAGATTTTGCCTGCTCGCGATAGTCATTCAGCTCTTTCACTGAAAAGCCAACGTTCATGGCATTGGCTTTGGGAAAGTCCTGCGTCAACACCACCAGCTCTTTGCCCTGCGCGTAAGGCAGCGGCTTGAGCAGCACACCGTAAACCACGCTGAACAGCGCGGTATTCGCGCCGATGCCCAGCGCGAGCGCAAGCAGCGCCACCAGCGTGAAGCCGGGGCTCTTGCGCAACATGCGAACGCCAAAACGGAGGTCCTGAAGAAAAGTATTCATGATTGCGTCTCCCTTGATCGGAAACCTGCTGAGTAACCCATTTCACACGGATTCCAGAAATGCGTCTTGCACTAATGCAATGTGGCGTCCGGATATCGCTTCGGCCCAGGTGGTAGCACGCTTGCTCATCTGAATAGCGATGTCTGCGTCATGGGAAAGGCATTTTCCAGCCCGAAGCGCAGGCCGTCTCTAACTGATTGATAACATTACGGTTCTATTTTCAGCTCGGGTCGCAAAGTAAATTCGTCCTGTCCGTAAACGTGCAGCGGCTGCTCGGAAACGGACAGTGGAGGTAACAACCGGGCTACAGTACCGTCCAAGAGGCTATAAGAAAGGTCAACTTTGTCGAGTTCGCTCAACATCGGGCAGTTTTATGGTGCGGTGGCGCAACGATGGGCAGCAGGTTCGGTAGTGGTCAACCGCCTGGTGCACACCCAGCCCCGCGCTCTGCCTAGCCACGCTCACCGGGCAGGATTTGTCTCTCTGATGTTGCAGGGCGAATATCGCGAGACTGCCGGCTTTCTTCAGGTTGGATACCAGCCTTTCTCGTGCGTCTATCACCCACCCGACGTGGAACATCGGGACGAGGTCGGGAAAGCTGGGGTGACGCTGCTAACCCTTGAGTTCAAGCCTCAGTTATTCACTGATCTGGACTTCGCGCGCGTGAATCTCCGCCCCATCATCGATCTATCAGGATGCAAGGCGGCGTGGGAGTTGATGGAGCTGTTCCGCAGCATCAACACTGGTGATAGCAATGATCTCGATCTGGAATCGCGCGCTGTGGCCTTGTCTTTTTCCATCGTGCGCTCATCGGCGCATCCGCCACGCGATCTGCGTTCACTGCGCTGCGCGTGTGAGTTTGTCCATGCCTGTTTTGCTGAGAACCTGACGCTGGCCCAGGTGGCCAGCGCTGCCGGAGTGCATCCTGTTTATCTGGGGCACATCTTTCGCCAGGAGTTTGGCGAAACCCTGGGCGAGTATCTGAATCGTATTCGGGTGCGTGCCGCTGCGGTAAAACTGGCCAATTCTGATGCGCCTTTGAGTGACATAGCGCTAGATCTGGGTTTTTACGACCAGAGCCATTTTACGCGCATCTTCCGCCGTATCACCGGGGCCACTCCCGGAGCTTTCAGGGCCGGATACTCTTCTCAATCCAACTGGGCGCTTGCGGCGGGTGCGTAAGCGTAGCTGGCGTGCAAATTACGCGATTTTGCGGTTTCGGCTGGTCAGTTCGATGCGGCCTTCAATTTGCCGCAGCGTAAAACTCTTCGCGCATTTGCTGCACAGCCAGAAGTTCTCAATGTTTCTATTTTCTGTCGGGAAGCCAAAGAACCTTCCTCCATCCATGCGCATCAGCAATTTGGAGCAATCCGGGTTGGCACACTTCGAGATCATGATAGGTGGCAGTCGGCTTACCTCCTTTTGACGTCAAATTCGCTTCCGGGGTCGCCCCGAAATCCTGCTCTGTTTTGCCCGGGCCGCAGCTCTGATTGACGGGTGCGGTAAACTCCAACTGTATTCGTTGATGTTACGTTGGCGCGAGATCTCCCCTACGCGAGGTCTTTCCCCAGCGCAGATGGATCGTGAAAGTGGCTGACACAGTACTTCAAACCGTGGCGCTGCGGCGTGCTTTCGGCACGCTGCTGGCAGTCGATGACCTCAACCTGCGTGTAGAGAAGCAGCAGTTCTATGGTTTTCTCGGGCCGAACGGCGCGGGGAAATCCACTACCATCAAGATGCTGACGGGGCTTCTCCGGCCCAGCAGCGGGCAGGTGCGGATTCTGGGCCGGCTGCTCGCGCAAGACAGCGTAGAGATAAAGCGGCGCATTGGCGTGGTCCCGGAAGGGCTGGCTCTTTTTGAGAGGCTCACCGGAGCGCAGCTGCTCAACTTTGTGGGACGCATGTACGGGCTCAATCGCGCCCTGGCGGCTGAACGCAGCGCCGAGCTTCTGGAGTTCATGGACTTAAAAGACTCCGCCGACAAGCTGGTGGCGGACTACTCCCACGGCATGAAGAAGAAAACCGCGCTGGCCGCGGCTGTAATTCATGGCCCGGAAATGCTTTTTCTTGATGAGCCTTTCGAAGGGGTCGACGCTATCGCCGCCACCACTTTGAAGCGCCTGCTCCAGCGTTTCATCTCCCATGGCGGAACGGTGTTTCTGACCTCGCACGTGCTCGAAGTCGTGGAGCGCCTGTGCACGCACATCGGGATCATTCAAAATGGCCGCCTGGTGGCTTCCGGATCGCTGGAAGAGTTGCGCGCCGGGGTAACCATCGCCGGCCATGATCATTCTCCTCTCACGCTGGAGGAAATATTCCTGCAGATTGTGGGTGGCGCACGCCAGGATGCTGAGGTGCTCTCCTGGCTTTAGCAGACTCCAACAACCATTTCGTGTTGCTTCTACTTCTGCGCTGGCGTCTGTTTTTAAATTCTCTGCGCCGCACCGGCCGTCGCGCTGAAGTCGCCTTTCAGGCGTTGTTTATTCTGTTTGGCGCGGGTTTTGTTCTTATCACCAGCGGTGCATTTTTCGGCCTCACCATGGCCTTCCTCAAGATCGGAAGAAATGATCTGCTGGATTTCCTTCTCTGGGCCGTTCTCCTGGTGTGGCAGCTTGCTCCTATCCTCCTGGAGGGATACTCGCCCGGTCTCAACTTCACTGAAGTCGCTCGTTATCCCATTTCCTTCCGCTCATTTTTTCTGCTCAGCTCCGCTTACGGCGTGTCTGACCCGGCGGCGATTACTTGCGTGTTGTGGCTTGCGGCCATGTGGATCGGCGTGGCGGTGGCGCGTCCGGCATATGCTGCCGGCGCAGCGCTTGTGCTTCTGCTTTTTG
>DASTPO010000114.1:0-7082 GCA_035762225.1 Candidatus Angelobacter sp. | reverse complement strand
TCGTTTGTACAGCTGAGGTTCACCTCCTCCCGGTTTGAATAACCCAATTTGCGCGGGAACGGAGGTGAGGGAGACCTCCGTTCCGCGTTAGCCAGCGCCCGGGAAGGCATAAGAGTGAGCTGTGCAGGGCTACTCTGCGCTGACTATCTCGTCAAAACCACGACTCTGGCTGCAGTCCGAAGGCTTCCCGGTAGCCTTCGGACGCAGTTTCCGCCTCCTGAACGTTCCGCAAGCCTCGCTTTAGTTGCATCCCGACAACGGTGCGCCGGCCAGCCCCGCGCAGAATTTCTGCAAAGGAGCGCCGCCCGCTGCGCCAGTGGCCGGAATGGTGATCATCTGCTCGCTGAAAACTCCATCGACCGTCATCATGCCGTTGGGAACGATCAATGAAGGATGATCAAACGGAGCAGACTGGGAACGAACCCGCTCATCAGTCAGCGACTTAAGGAATGCGACAACAGCTGCCTTATCGTCCGCGCTGAAGCCGGCACGCTCCAGATTAGGATCGACGTCGGCCGAAGGGAAGTCACCGCCGCGGCTGTAGAAGTCGACCACCTGCTCCAGCGTGGCCTGCCCGCCATTCAGGAAGAATGGAGCGGTCAGTTCAACGTTACGCAGACTTGGCGTCTTGACGGCGCCGCGCACTGAGACCGATGCGCCGGCTGGAATGAGCGTTCCGTTGAACTGGCCCATGGAGGCAAGCTGCGCCGCCGAAAGTGACGCCAGCCCGGAAGGATCAGACGCCGCGATTCCCAGATCGTCATTCACCGGCCTGACGCCGATGTTGTGGAATCCAACATCGTGCCAGCGGCCGTCCGGCAGACGCTCCACTACGCCGCGAGCGGAGATGCTGGAGATGCTCGCGTCAGTAAGTTCGGCGCCGTTGTGGCAATTGGTGCATCCACCCTTGCCCTGGAAACGATCGAGACCGCGCTGTTCCTGGGCGGTCAAAGCGCTGCGATTGCCATCCATGAACTGGTCAAAGCGCGAATTGTTCGATACCAGCGTGGACTCGTACATTTGAATGGCGACTCCCCAGAACATCGAGAAGTTGTATTCCATCTGCGAGTACTCGTCCGTGTTAAACGGGCGCCCAAGGTGGAGGAAATGACTGTCCTTGTCCACCACAACATCAGAGTTCCACCATTTCGGCTGAAATGCGGCCTGGATCATGGAGACGTAATCGGTGTTGAGGCCGGTGAACGGCGCAGCGCTCAAGCTGCCGAGCACGCTGTCATTGGGCGAGACATTCTGGAGAACCAGAGGCGTGACCGCAAGCATCTTTTTTCCCATCTTCACAAACGGCCGGCCCGTGGCCGACATCTCCACGTCGCTGCCCGGAGGGCCGACGGCCTGCGATGCCAGCGCAGAATTCGAGAGACGAAGCGTCACGTCGTGAACAATGTCCAGGCTGGAGGCATCGGTTTGCAGCAGAGATGCGGCGGGGTCGCCGGCGCCGAATGGATTAACCCCGTTGAACGTGTTTTGCGCGCGGCCATCCCAGAAGTTGCGATAGTTGAACACCGCATTGATAACCGAAGGCGCGTTGCGAGGCGTGGAACGGCGCACATTAATTGGAGCTCCGGAAGGATCTGTGGTGCCGAAGACCGGATCGGCTACTGCGGTCTCATCTTCCTGTCCCAGGCCGAGTACAACGTCATTGAAATTGTTCCGGTAAACTCCCTGCGATCCCACAATATTATTGTTGTCGGAAAGCACGGGGGAATTCGAGCGGCTCGGATCAGACAACAGGTGGAGCGGAAAATCACTGGAACTCAGCAGATGGTTCGCACCAAATCCCGGATGAAAGATGGTGGAGTCCGGTGAAGGGTTCCCATTGTTGTCCACCCGCCGCAGGCCAGGATCAGTCTGGTTCATGGTGCGGCTGTCACCGCCTGCGTTGAAATGGCAAGTCGCGCAAGCGGTTGCGCCATCACTGCCAAACTGCATTTCCCAGAAAAACGCCTTACCCAGCGCGATGGTAGCCGCCTTATCGCGAATCAGATTGTTCAGCTCGCTTGCGCTTGGACCCGGCACCGCAACCGTCTTCAAAGAGCCAACCTTGTGGCCACCACCCCCGCCCTGACCGCCTCCGCCGGTGTTGCCTGTAACGGCTGTTGTGGCGCCAATGCCGCCGCCCCCATGGTTGCCGCCACGGTTGCCACCGCCACCCGACTGTGTTGCGCTCGCGTTGCCACCGTTGCGGCCGCTATTCCCATTATCGTCCTGGCCACCATTTCCATTGCCTGAGCCCGGACCCTTGGCACCGGAAACGGTTATGGCGCAGCACGTGAATGCCAGCACCAGCCGTGTGAATTTACTGCCCATCCTCATATAACTTCCTCCTGAAATTTTCGAAAAGGTCGGCCAGAAAACCTGCTAATCGTTTTCTGGCCGCCAAGGATTCATCGCGCAGCTGTGAGCAATGAACTGCCCTAGTAAAAGCATGCGGACTGCCAAGCGCTAGACCCGCGATGCATGCACAAGTGCAGGTTGCCGGTGGTGTAAATATGTGGTGTATTGACAATGAGTTACACGATTTGCTTCGAGTCTTGCCTGGATAAAGATTTGCGGTTCGGCAGCCTGTGGCGCCGCGAATGGAAATCGGCTTCCAAAATTGAGTGGAAGTCGATTTCCACTGGTCCGGGAATGGATAGGTAGGGGGAAAAAGGGACTGGCCGGGACTCTGTGTAGCGTCTCCGGCCAGTCGTCTACAGCGCGCGACCATCGTTGTAGCTCTGCAAAAATTTCGGCGAATCAGTTTGAAAGATGAAGTTGGGTAACCTAGCGAGGGGATTACCCAACTTCCTGCGTCCTGCAAGGGACCAAGGCAATCTCTCAGATCCCTGTCCGTCGTAGCAGGGAGACTGCGCCGGCTTTGCAGGAAACTTAAAGTATTGGATCAATTACGAATGAGAGCGAAGATGCAGGCTGCCAGAGCGTTTGGAACACAATGGCAGCCTGGCCGGTTATCTGGGTTTGATAGTTACAGTGAACGAATTGTTGGAGATGTTGGTATCGGTTCCGCCGAACGTCGCGGCGCCGGTTGTTGAGAAAGTTCCCGCTTGCAGCGGCACAAAGTTGACGGTCACGATCAGGGTCTGGCCACCGGGCAGGCTGGCCAGGTTGCAGGTAAGTGTGCCACCCTGCGCTCCCTGGGCAATCCCGTCACAAGTGCCCTGGCTGGCAGCCGCGGAAACAAACTGGAAACTCGACGGCAGCGGAAGCGTGAAGGCCACGTTCGATGCCGCTGTGTTGCCGGTGTTGTTCTTGATCTGCCAGGTAAAGGTATCGCCAGTACCCTGGTTGGGGCCGCCATTGCTTGCCGAGCCCTTAACCTCAATGTCAGCGCTTGCGCCCGCACCCGCTCCGCCGCCAACACCGCCGGCAACACCACCGCCCGCCGGGGGATTGATATTGGTGGTAGAGCTGGCAAAGTTGTTGCCGCCCACGGTTTCAGTCACGAAATTGCCGTTTGCGGTCTTTAACTGCACAGCCGCGTTGTTCGTGATGGAGGTGCTGCCGCTTACCACTGTAACGGTCACGGTGGCATGAGCGCCCGCAGCCAATGCACCCAGGTTGCACTGGAAAGAGAATCCTCCATCCGTGCAAACGCCCTGAGTCGTCGTGAAAGATTGGAAGACCGCAGGCAGCGTATCGGTGAGGGTAACGAGTTGCGCATCTCCCGGACCGTTGTTGGTGACGGTCATCACGAAAGTTACGAAAGCGCCGGCATTCACTGATGCTGGAGAGGTCATCTGGAGCATCAAGTCAGTGGTCAGCGGAGATATCGGCGACACCGCATTCGACGGCAGCGATTCCAGGCTGTTGCCTGTGGCGTTGGTCGCATGGACGGTGAAGACGTAGGTCAAGCCATTGGTCAAGCCGGTGAAGTTTGCGCCAGTCTGTGTTGCCGGCACGGTCAGCTTGAAATTGCTTGGATTGGAAGTGATGGTGTAGCCCGTAATCGGCGATCCACCCGTGTTGGCCGGAGCTGTCCACGCGATAGTAGCAGAGGCATTGCCGCCCGTCGCAACCACGCCCGTGGGAGCGCCCGGTACCGTCAATGCTTGCGGCGTGACCACACTGCTGGGAGCAGAGAACGGACTGCATCCGCTGGCATTGCAGGCCTGCACCACGAACTCAACGCCAATGCCGTTCGTCAATCCCGTGACGGTGGCGGTGCTCGGTGGGACCCCGTTTGCGGCGGGATTGACCGTGAGATCAGGTATGGAAGAGGCTGTGCCGTCACCCAGCAATGTGCGCAGCACAAAGTTGGTGATGGCTTGGCCGTTGGGCGTTGGGATCCAGCTCACAGTTGCGGCATTCGCCGTCGAAATGGCGTTGACGCCCACTGGAACTGCCGGCGGACCGGCTGCCGGCGATTGCGGCTTGACCTGCCAGATTGAAGCAGCGCCGTTGATCGAACCCTGCGTGCAATCTGCTCCCACGTAAACGGTCTCGTTGGCCAGATTGCTGGTGTCCACCGTCACGCCGGTGATGAAACAAAACGTTCCACCAAATTGCGGCGTTACCGTGATGTTGGCGACATCAGTGGCGTTCGAGATACGGACCGTGCTTCCAAGCGAGGAGGCGTAGATGGTGTTTCCCGGAAAGGTCGTATTGGGACCGTTATACGTGAAATCGCTGACCAGGCCGGCTTGCGGGCCCGGAGCAAAAGCTCCAAGAATTTCAGTGCCCGCACCCTGAACCGGTCCGCACCGGACCATGCCATTGGCTGGCGTCAGGCACTGGTCCGCATTGTCTTTGAACCACGGGCTGATGTTGTCCGCGCCAAACAGCGTGTGGCCAACCCAGGCAAGTCCAAAGGTGTGGCCCGCAGCGCCGCCCGCGCCGAGCCGTGCGTCAGAGGCAAAAATAGGTACGTCAATGCTGGCGCAGTCATTCGGATTGGCTGGATCGAAGGTGGATGGATGAGGAATGCGGGCAATGGTTCCATTGCGCGCCCATCCGACGTAGAGGTTCCCGTCGGGGCCTAAAGTGCTCGCAAACATCTGCACCGGAGTCGCGCCGTTGCGTGGATCAGTAACTACCGGGCAGCCACCTGCACCGTTGCGCGTACCCTGCGCGCCCATCAAAGATTCAACATGAATCGGATCCATTGATCCCTGGCCATTATCGCCGGAAGGGATATAGTGCATGCGAATCACGCCATTTGCGGTACGAGGCTGGTCGGCCGCGTACAAAGTATGAGTGGATGCGTCATACGTAAGTTGCAGTGGAACAAAGCCGCCCGCCTGGATGAAGCCGATGCAGGTGCGCTCTATGTTGTTGTGGAAACCGATTCCCGCGATGCTGGAAACCGTTGGATCATCCACTTCAGGATCGATGCGGCACAGACCGTTGCTGGCATCCCCGTACCACATGTGCCGGACCGGTTTGCCCGTGAACTGGCTGATGGCGGTTCCTTCAAGAATCACGCCGGAGCCGGGAGAGGTGACCGAGGAAAGTCCGAAGATGGCCCAGTTCTGAGTACCCGCCCACAACGTTGTGGTGGTGGGAGTGTTCAATACGGTTACGTTCTGCGCACTTGCCGATGCCGTACACGCAAGCAAGAGAGCCAGGCAGAAGAGCAGCAGCTGCACGGGGACCGGCAGCTCGCGTACGCTTAGCCCAAGGTGTTGTGTTCGATAGTTACTTCTCATTCAAAACTCATCCTTCTGTCCGACAGCTTGCCCTTTCTGGGCACGCAGGACGTGGTGATTTCCCGGAAGGGCATGCCACGTCTTCAATCGGCGAGGCTATGCCGACACCCCTGGGAGCTGTTTCGGAAAAACGATGCACGTCCGCCCTGGGTGTTGAATCCAGAGGCGCACGACTGAAGCATCAGCCCATCGTTCAGTTGGAACGATGAACCGCTTTGCCTAAATGCATGCACGCTGCCAAGACAGTTCTGTATGCAGGGATGGACAGTTGCAGCGACGTGAAACGAGACTTGTGTTTTTGCTTTCTTGCAGTTACGGAACTCAGGGTGTGTGCGCACCAGACCGGCGAACAGTGTCTTAGCGAACAGATTTCGCGGCCCATTGGAATTCGTTTTCCACGACTTCAATGGAAGCGCATTTCCAAAATATTCTTGATAAAGGAGGAGTGGAAGATTGCGACGGGAATGGAAATAGAGCCCGCGCGAGCGCGCGGGACGCGGCGATCCATGAAGTTATCTATGTCGCGTTGCGCAGGCCGGGGCCGGTGATTCCGGGAGGGAATATGCGGTACTGTTTCATCTTGTAGAGCAGGGCCTTGTAACTGATCTTCAGCTGCATAGCCGCCACTTTGCAATTCCATTTGGTTGCTATCAGAACCCGCTCGATTATTTTGGGTTCGGCTTTTTCTTTTAGGTCCTGCACCATCGATTTCAACCCGCCGCTGGCAATGCCGGCGTCTGTGTCGAGTTCCTCGCCAGGACCGGAATACTCTGTTCGCTCCTGTTGTTCCAGTTCGGCGATAGCGAGTTCTTCATCCTGAAGCACCATGTACCGTTTCACAAAGTTTCCCAGTTCGCGCAGGTTGCCCGGCCACGAATACCGCACGCACGCGCGGATGAGCTGGTTGGAGCAATTGGCGGGCGGGCAATCATACTTCTCTGAAAACTGCCGCATGAAGTGCCTCACCAACAGAGGAATCTCCTCCCGCCGCTCCCGGAGCGGAGGAATATTGATGGTGAATGCGTTCAGCCGGTAGTAAAGGTCACCGCGAAAGGTCTTTGCGTCAATGGCTTCTTTAACGTCGATGTTGGTGGCCGCCAAAACACGAAAATCAGACGTTGTGCTGGAACGGCTTCCGAGACGGGAAAATTTGCCGTCCTGCAATACGTGGAGCAGCTTGGCCTGTAAAACCGGGCTCATTTCACCGATCTCGTCCAGAAAAATTGTTCCCTTGTTGCAGAGCTCCAGCATTCCCGGCTTGGGCCGGTTGGCGCCGGTAAACGCCCCCGCGTCGTAACCAAAGAGTTCGCTTTCCAGAAGGTCATGCGGCAGGGCGGCGCAGTTCACTTTGACCAGCGGCTTGCCCACGCGACGCGATTCCTTATGAATCAGCCGTGCAATCACTTCTTTGCCGGA
>DASTPO010000113.1:0-40839 GCA_035762225.1 Candidatus Angelobacter sp. | reverse complement strand
ATGTTCAAGGACATGGGCAAATCCAACTTCAGCCGTAAACTGGCCGGAATGAAGTTACCCGGAATGATGCGGTAACGCGGAAACCACAAACGAAAAAAGAAGCACGAAGCCTGGCGGCCATACTTGCTCCGCTCAATCTTCGTGCTCCTTCTTTTGATGTCTGGTTAGTTAGTTTCCCCGGCTCGCCGGTGGAACAATTCCGTTCATCCTCAGGTACTCCACCATCTGGCCGTACTCGTCGGCCGCGTGGATCACCGCTCCGGAAGCAATCGACAACCGGGGCGCTGTATTGCGGAAGAAAGGAAGCTGCTCCAGGGCATTCTCATTGGTGATGGTCTTGGCGGCGCGATGCCCCACGGCGAACGAGTCTTTCAAGAACTGCATGATCTGCTCTTTGGTCTTCAACTCGTCCGGCCCGTTCGGTCCCTTGATATTCTCCGGCATCTTCTCGCCCGTCAGCGTTGTCCAGAAGCGATAGTTTGCCGTCGCGGTGTGCTTCACCAGCACCGCGAAAGTCCGCACATCCTTATAGGAAGCTCCGGGAATGTTGAGGCTCGCGGGCGTGAAGTCGAATTTATCGGCCGGCATGGCTTCTGCCGCTTCCACCACGTTCTTTTCATACTGGCTGACCTGGCGGTCCACCAGCGCGCTCAGCGTGGTGATCGGCGTTGGCGTCGCCTGGGCCGCAGGTGACGCGGCCGGTGATGCCGCGGGCTTGCCGCCGCCCTGGGCAAATGCGCTGACTGCAAAGCTCAGGACCACCAGCAGGCAAAACGTTCTCAGAAGTTTCATGATCAGAATTCTCCTTGTTTCGAATCAATGCGACGGAGAAAGATATCACGCGCTCCGCCACCGCGCCACCAGGCTCAATTGTGCAAGAGCGAAATGAGCCAAACCACAAAGGACACGACCGAGCACGAAGGCCTGAGGAATATACTCATCCTCTGAACTTCGTGTTCCTTTGTGCCCTTCGTGGTTAAAGCAGTTTAGTTGCCGCCGCGGCTGGCCGGCGGAATGATTCCGTTCATGCGCAGATATTCCACCATCTGCCCGTAGTGGTCAAAGCCGTGCGCCACCGTGAAAGTCGCGCAAAAGAGCTTGGTCACCGTTCCTTGTCCGAACGGGCTGGGGACTGTTTCAGCGGCCGTCTGCGCCGTGATCATCTTGGCCGCCTTGTGTCCGATCGCGAAGGAATCTTTCAGGTACTTGATAATGTCGGCTTTCGATGTCAGCGACGAAGGACCGTTATCTTCCTTGGATTCGATCGGCGACTTGTCTCCCGTGATCGTGCCCCAGAGCAGGTAGTTGGTTGCTGCCACGTGCCGGACCTCTTCGGCGAACGTCTTCACGCCTTTATACTCGCTGCCCTGGATGTTGAGGCTGGTGGGAGAGAAATTGAATTTGTCGTCGGGCATGGCCTCGGCGGCCTCAACAAATTCCTTCTCGATAATCCCGATCTGCTGATCGATGGCTGTGCTGATGGTTGGCGGCGCCTTCTTGGCTGCGGGCGAGGCCGCCGGCTTGGCATTTTGCGCCAGCGCCCCCGTTGTTAGCGCCAGCATGGCTGCCAGGCAGAGCGATTTCAAATAGTTCATTTTTTCTCCTCTTCTCTCGAGTGTTTTTACCCATTACTTGCTGGCTGTAAACGATACCACGGCGCCAGTACCAGGCCGGCGGTCAGGGCAATCGCGGCGGCCGTGAGAGTAAACTCCACGCTGGTGCGTGACGCCACCACGCCCCACAGCGCGCTGCCCAGCGCCAGTCCGCCTTGCAGCACCAGTACGTACATGGAGATCACACGCGCGCGCACCCAGGAAGGAGCCGCGGTTTGCGCCGATGTATTCAGCGTGGCCAGAATCCCGATCCACGCTACGCCGGCCGCGGCCGAAAAAGCTGACGCCACCGTAAGCGTGTGTGCCCGCACCAGGCCGCACAGCCCGACGGCAAAGATCAATGTCGCACAGAAGATCACTGCGTCCGGCGAGAGCCGGCGTCGCGCCAGTGAAAGTATCCCGGCCCCGCCCAGCGCGCCCAGCCCGAAGAAGGCCAGCATCGCGCCAAAGCCCTCTGCGCCAAACTTGCTGGCAATCAGCGGCAGCAGGGCCCAGAATGAGCTGGCAAAGAAAGCAAAAGCCAGCGTCCGCGCCAGCACCGCGCGAATTTTCGGCTCCTGCCGCGCATAACGCAGTCCCACGCCGATCGCCCCGGCAAATGACGTGTTGTTCCCGTTGTGACGCGCGCTCTCCGCCGGCTTCCAGAAGCACAGAAAGAGAATCACGCCAAAGAACGAGACCGCATTCAACAGAAACGCCCAGCCTGATCCCGCTGTTGTTCCCGACCCGGCGGCGGCAATCACCAGTCCGCCCAATGCCGGTCCGACGGCGCGGGCAATGTTGAATCCCGCGGAGTTCAGCGCCACCGCCGCTGCCAGCTTGGAGGGAGGCACCAGGTCAGGCGTCAGCGCCTGCCACGCCGGATCGTTCATCACCGCGCCCACGCCCAGCAGAAACGTAAATACCAGCAGGACCTGCGGGGTCACCGTGCGGGTCAGCGTCATCACCCCCAGCACGGTTGCCGCGGCCACCATGGTGCTCTGCGTGAACAGCAGAAATTTGCGCCGGTCCACGATGTCCGCCAGCGCGCCAGCCGGCAGCGCAATAATCAATACCGGCAGGCTGACCGCCACAGTGACCAGGGAAACCCACATCGGCGAGCTGGTGAGTGAAGTCATGAGCCAGCCCGTGGCCACCGCCTGCATCCAGCTTCCGGTATAGGAAATTACAGCGGCAATCCACAACGTACGGAAAAGCGGCTCGCGCAGGGGCGAGAGCACGGAGTCGTGCGTGGAGACCACCGGGGCCGGAGCGCGGTTCTCCATGGCGCTAGCGGGCCTCGAGGGCATGATTGCCGACATGACAAATCATTGGACTGCTTCTCCCACTGGATCGTGAGCGGGCAGCCCGGAAAACGGCCATTCTTTGCGCCGCCACGACCGGACCATGAAAATCACCACGCCAACCACCGCAATCACCGCGCCAAACCGTATCTCCTTGAGGTTGGGACGAGCGTACAGGATGTAAATGAACCCCAGCGCCGCCAGCAGCGCCGGAATGGGATAAAAATACATGCGAAACGGCCGCGGGAACTCCGGATTGCGCGCCCGCAACAGCAGCAATCCCACCACCTGCATCAGGAACTGCACCATGATGCGGATCACCACCAGCGATGCCAGCACGTCCTTGAGCGGAAACATACAGAACACGGTGGTCACCAGGGCCAGCGTCAGCAATGACCGGTGCGGGAACTGGTGTTTGGGATGAAGTTCACCGTAGGCGCGAAAGAAATTGTTGTCTCGCGCCGCGGCATAAGGCACGCGCGAATAGCCCAGGATCAATGAAAAGACTGACGCGAACGCCGTCCACATGATCAGAAAAGTGCCAAACATTCCCACCCAGCTGCCAAATGTCCGCTGCAGCATGGTGGACGCAATGTAATAGCGCGCTTCGTGCGCGCCAATCTGGTCCAGCTCCTGCCATGGCATCACGCCCAGGATGCTCACGTTCATCACCAGGTACAGCACCGCCACAATGCTGATGGAATAAATGATTGCCCGCGGAATATTGCGCTCCGGCCGGCGGATCTCGCCACCCAGGAAACAAACATTGTAGTAACCCCAGTAGTCATACGTGGCCAGCAGCATGGCCGCGCCCAGCCCGCTGATGAATCCGCTGGAGAACTGGAATGCTCCGGGCGGAAAGCTGAACGCGCGCGCGGCATTGAAATGCGTGAGCCCGGCCACGATGACCAGCAGGATCGCTCCCAGCACGCCCACGGAAAGATAACGCGCGAGCTGTCCGATCACCGAGATGCGGCGGTAGAGCAGCACCAGCGCCAGCAGGCAGCTCCCCATGGCCACAAATGTTCCCGCGGTCACAAAGAGTCGAAATTCCAGCGCGCCCAGAAAAGGCACGCCCAGGGAGACCGTGCGCTCAAGAAAAACGTGGCCCAGCTGCGGCCATACGTATTCGGCGTAGCGGGCAATGCCCAGGCAGCCGGAGGCAATGGAGAGCGGGGCGCTGAAGATCAGCTGCCACACAAAAAGAAATGACATCAACCGCCCCAGCTTTTGCGCTCCGTAACTTTCTTTCAGGTAGGTGTAAGAGCCGCCGGCCTGGGGCATGGACGCGCCCAGCTCAGCCCACACCAGCCCGTCGCACATGGCCAGAAAAGCGCCCAGCACCCAGCCCAGCATGGCTTGCGGGCCGCTCATGGCATGGATGATCAGCGGAATCGTGATGAACGGCCCCACGCCAATCATGTCGATCATGTTGAGCGCGGTGGCTTCGCGCAACCCGATCTCTCGCGCCAGGCCATGCTGGCCCGGCATGGGCGCCTGCGGCAACTCGATCATGAATGTCCCGCACTGACCAGATTCACAAACAGACGGATGGCTCCAGGCACTCCCGCCGGAAGCTGGCGCGAAAATCCATAAGCGGAAAAAATGTACGTGCCCTTGCCGTAACGGGCCAGTAGCAACCCGCCCTTCTGCGCCGGCTCGCCGGGGTCGTTGCAGGCCAGCAGCGGCTTGAACTGCGGGTCCCATTGCGACATGAAGTAGAGTCCGCGCTCCTGCACCCAGCCGTCAAAATCCTTTGCCGTGATCTTGTTCGGCCAGTTGAAGACGCGCTCGTCCGGCGCAAGTATTTCCACCGGCTGCTCCTCAACCGAAACTCGCACGTTGGCTTCCGTGGCCGGAAAAGGCGTGTAATGGCCTTCATTGAACAGGCCCACGCTCTGGTTGTACTGGACAATCAGCGTCCCGCCCCGGCTGACGAAATCCAGCAGGCGGCGATTGTGTTCGCGCACGTCAGTCCGCGTGTCATAGGCGCGAATGCCGACAATGATGGTGCCGTAGCGGCTGAGATCGCCCGCGGCCAGCTCCTGCGGCGTGATGATGCTGGTGCTGAGGCCAACGCTTTGCAGGACAGAGGGAATTTCATCGCCCGCGCCCATGATGTAGCCGACCTTGAGCGGCCCGGGAAGCTTCACGTCCACTGCCTGCACATTCTGCGTGGCCGGGCGATACGCGGGGTAGGAATCGAGATCGGGGCGGGTGATGATCTTGAATCCCTCGGCGTACTCCTTGCCGTTGTATTCCGCGCGCGCCGTGACCTTGTACGTGCCTTCATGCAGGTTCTGCGGCGTGACCTCAAAGCTGTAATTGTTCAGGTCGCCGTCATGGTCCAGATCGACGGCGATTTCCGCGGGCTCAACCTTCCATCCTGCCGGCGTTTCCAGTTTCAGCTTGGCGTGGACTGCGCTCTGCACGTTGCTGCGCACGCTCACGCCGATCTCGGCCTTGCCCGCGCCTCCTACGGGCGCGACGACCACCGGAGACGTGAGTAGAACTGAAATCGGCGGGCCGACCATCAGCGGGCGCTCTGACTGTCCCAGCGTGGGATCGACGAATTTGATTTTGGCGACCATCGATATTGCACTCGTGCCGAGTGGAGGCCCAAGTTGAGTTCCAATCGAAAAAGTCACGCCGGCCGACAGCGGATAGGGAGGGAATGGATTTGTGAGCAGCGCAAGATCGGAAAGAGAATATACCGTTTCTGTCTCTGGATTGCCGCGGTTCCAGTATGGTTGGGTATATTTCGCATCAGCAGGGACGGTCACCCTAAATGGGTAGTTGACGGATTCGCCGGGATTGACAGGCTTGTAGGTGTCCGAGATCGATCCCTGCGGTTCAACTTTCCAACCCGGTGGAATGTGCTCATTGAAGCCCGTTGGGACAATAGTGGCTGTTCCTCGATTATAAAGCCTTGCGGTAACCATGAAGTTCTGTCCCGGCACTGCGACGCTGATGGTTTGTTCCATCCGAGGAAAGTAAGAAGGTCCCGGCGGCGGCCCCGGCGGATCAACTGTGGCTTCAAAATAGATGCCTAACGCCTGATTCGCGGCGGCTTGAAACTGATCCAGTTTGGAACGTAGTGGGATTAACAATTCTGTCCTTGTTGCAGAAGAGAGCTGCGATTCTTCCAACTGCTTGATCAACTTTTCGGCATCGGTGCGGCCAGAGACTAGAGTCGACACACAGGCCGAAGGATTCTGTATCGAAAATACTTTGTTTGCTTCATCAATACGCTTCTGCAAGGACTCAAGCGCAGGACGAAGGAAGGGAACTTTCGACTCTTCCGGTCCGAGTCGAGAAGCCAGCCCGACCAGCGAAGTATCGATGCCGTCAAAGAAATCTGCTTCGTGCCCAGCCAGCTTCGGCAGTGTTGAATCCGTGAGCTTGTAATAGGTATAGCGCGGGCCGGGTGGCACGCGGATTCCGCCTGTCCCCTGCGATGTCTGGTGCGCCAGCCCCTCCAGCGCAAACTGAGTGTAAGACATTCCGAGGAGCGCCGAGTATTCGCCGATATTGAGCTTCACGGTGTAGTCTTCGTCGGCGACGTTGCCGCCCTGGAACATGCGCGGCGGATTACCCACGTAAAGCTTCTTCGCCTGCCAGGGCAGAAGGCCTTCCTTGATCTGTTCAGGAAATTTGTTGGGATCGGCGGCGGCGCGGAAGGCTTCAATCGTCAGAATGGCCGACGCCTGGTGATGGCCGTGGCCATCGCGCGGCGTGCCGCTGAAGCGTGCCACCAGCACGTCAGGCCGGAAGGTGCGGATCGAGCGAACCAGATCGCCCAGGGCGATGTCATGGCCGTGCCATTTGCTGAAAGTCTCGTCAGCGGTCTTGGAGAAGCCGAAATCGGTCACATGGCTGAAGCGCTGCTGCACCCCGTAATATTTGTCGGCCTCAAGCAGCTCCAGCGTGCGCAGGATGCCCAACTCGTCAGAGCTTTCAGCGCCAAACTTGTTCTGGCCGCCTTCACCGCGCGTGACCGTGAACAGCAGGACGCTGGCGCCTTTGCCGCGCGATTCAAGCGTCAGCATGCCGCCGTCTTCATCATCCGGGTGGGCGACCACCTGCATGATGCGCGCCGTGGTCTTCAGCTTGGTCAACAACTGGGCCAGATGAACCGTGCCCAGGTCTTCCGGCAACGGACGCGTATCTGATTGGCTGGTGGTGGTTAACAAAAACAGGCTGGCGCAGATCAGGATCCGGCGTATGTGCTTCAAGCGCATGGCGACCATTGTCGCTGTTAGACGGCCAAACGGGCAAACAGGGTGCAGGTTTTTACCATGCAAATGCAGGCAAAGAAAATGGTCGGACCGGTTGTTTTGACCTTGCCACCGCCTACGGTCCAGCCTATGATGTCTTACCATTTCTGGACTCACCCGATGATTTTCCTGCGGCCGAGCCTCGTTTTTTCGCTGGTGCTCTTCCTTGCGCTGTTCTCTTGCCCCGCGCCCGCGCAGCCAGATAACGCCACAGTGGAAAAGGTCTTTGCCGCCGTCCCGTTTGACGCCTGGGTCAAGCAGGGGACGTCCACTGCTCTGCCGTGGAAGGTGCACATACAGCCGTTTGGATTGTCGTTGCACCAGCGGTTGCGGGAGCGGATTGAAGTCGAATTCCCCGGCCGCGAGCTGGTCAAGCGCCCCAACGGTGATCGCATTGCCCTGCTGGTGCAGCTGACCGACGAGTCAGGCAGAAAATTCCGCAACTACTCGTTGATCCTCATTCGGGACATGCCGCCCGGCTTTCGCAAGCGCATGGTCGATCTTTTCTGGAACGTCTATGTGCTGCCGGGAGAATACAAAGTAACGGTGGCGCTGTTTGACAGCATGACGCTGGAGCATAACCTTGCCCAGCTCTCCATGCGTGCCGATCCGCTCAAGCAGGATCCATTGCCGCAGGCCTGGACCGGGCTGCCTTCGGTTGAATTCCTGGCGCCTGGGCTTGCGCCGCCTGACAGCATCTTTCGCCCTGACCTTATCGGCAGGCTGAATCTACCATTGGCCAACAAGCGTCCGGTACAGCTGGAGGTTCTGGCCGACGTAACCGCGTCCGACCTCTTCCGCGGTTCGACCTCATTTTACGAGCGCTATCTCTCGGTCGCGCTGCCGCTGCTGCGAGCCTTGAGCCAGATCAGCATCGAACAGGGTTCGCTGAGCGTTGGCATGCTCGACCTGCGCAAGCGGCGCGTCCTGTTCGAGCAGACCAACGTTCGTGAGCTGGATTGGCCGAGCGCCAGGACGGTGCTGGCGCCGGAGAATGGCCCTGCCACCATCGACATTGCCGCTCTAGAAAAACATCGGGAGAGCCCCGCCTTTCTCCAGGACGAACTCCTGCGCCGGCTTAACTCTGATCCTCCGGGCCGGCCGTCCGGTGAGAACCCGCTGCACGTGTTTGTGATCATCGGCAGCCCCATGGATTTTTATTCCTTCCGCGACCTGCCTCGCCTGCCGCCCGGCTCGGAGGAGAAGTGCGTGGTCTATTACCTGCAATTTGAGCTGCTCAACACCATGTACGCCGACGGCGCCATCGGCAACGTCCGCAACATGCTCAAGCCGCTGCCGGTGCGGGTCTTCAAAGTGCGCTCCGCGGAGAGCGTCCGCCACGCGCTGGCGCACATTTTGCAGGAAGTGGAGAGCATGTAACGCGCGAGGCTGGCGAAACGGCTCATACAGGGCGTGAGATCGGATGGGCCCTCAGCCAGGGAGCGGACAAAGATTAGCTCTGCCTCAACCTGCTTGAGAGGATTGCAGAAGAGAAGCGCTTAGAACGTAAACGCCAGGCCGCCGCGCAGCGCGCGTGCTGACTGCACCATGTACACCGTGCGCCCATCCTGTCCCATTACCGGAACGTAGCCTTGCGCCAGCAGGTTGCGCAGATCGAGCACCGCATCCATCTTGCCCGGCATGAATCCACAGGGAAGCGGCTGGCGAATAAAGATGCTCAGGAATGGATCGGTCTGTCCGGGCGAAGCGTTGAACGCATCCACTGCGGAGAGAGCGCCGCCGCTGGTCCACTTATAGGAAGCGATCCAGCGCGTGCCCGTCGAGGGGATGTATCCGTAAAGCTTGGTGCCGACGGCATGCTCGCGGGTCGTCCCCAGGGCGCCGGCCAATGCCTGGAAGTTTGCCGGAGCGTCGGCGGTAACCACCTGTCCGGTGGAGTAATCGACCGAAGCGGTCAGGTCGTCGGAAATCTTGCGCTGCACCACCACGCGTGCTCCGGTGCTGCTGACGCCGGGGGCATAGCCATAAGAAAATGTGCCCGAATAAACGTCCGGCAGAACGTTGTCGGAGTAGCTGGAAGGATCGCCGGCGCCGGTGAGCACAATGTCACGCACGCGATCCAGAAACGCGGCAACCTGCACCTTGGTATCGCCCATGCGGCGCGAAAGCGAAATTTCCTGGTGCGACGCGCGCTCCACTTCGGGCTGGCCGTTGTTGAGCGCCATGCGTGGTCCGGACTCGCTCAGGTCGGCCGGAGCGGTATCAAATCCCTTGGACGCCCGCGTGTCAGGCTCCGAGGTTGCGTAGCGATACTCCGCCACCATGTCAGGCGAGAGATGCACGTCGACCGAGCCATGCGGACGGAACGCGGTCACGCGGTTCGCAAACTCCATGGACTGAAGATCGCCGCCGTAGCTCAAATCAATGATGCCGGCAATCGTCATACTGTCCGAGCTGCTCATCTGGATGGCTGCATAGGGCGAATTCAGCACGGCCGAGCCAGGAGCGGCAAAATGACGATACGTTACGGTAAAGGTGGGCCGGGAAGAGTCGCCAAAATCATGCGCATAAGAGGCGCGCAGCACGCCCGAGGGATCGGTGGATGAAGCTCCGATGTTGCCGTTGAATGATAGTGTCCCTGAGGAGAAGAGCGATTTTTCCAGCGCGAAAGCCGTGGTTACATCGCCTGCACCGCCGAATCCACCGCCTTCCGGCCCCGCCATGAAGGCTACGCTGGCCTTGATCGGCCGGTTGCTGCCGCCGTTCTCGGAACGGCCCTGTGAAACCACTACCAATGATTCGCTGTCACTGCTGTCTTGATCTTTATCTTTTTCCAGCACTCGCAGGACAGGACGGTTGGTGTTGGAGCGCAACGTCCAATGCCAGTCATCAGGTGCGTCGGTTTCCGTCCGCCGGACCGGCATCAGCTTCAGCGCGTCTGCCAGGGTGTTGAGCGTAAGGTTGATGACCAGATGGGCTCCGGAACGAAGCAGGACATTTTCCCGCAGGCTGGGCAGAAACGCCATGGCGCTTACCTTGACCTGATACGTGCCGGCCGGCAGATTTTCCGCCAGGTAGTATCCCCGCGAATCGGTGAAGACAGTGGTTCCCACTTTGGCGGCTGAGACAAAGATGTCCACCACCGCGCCCATCTGTGGCGCGCCGGAAGCATCTCTCACGTAACCTGCGATAACGCCATTGCTGGCTGCCTGGGCGGGCGCCCACGCCAGCAAAACCACCAATAAATATCCGAGTTTGCGGGTCATATCCGCTACCTCATACAAAGTGGGAGTCCCTGGGAGCTTCTACTGTTGCACGACGAACTTGGCCGTGGGCGAAATCGTCTGCTTTGAAACCTGGTCGTTCACTTTGATGGTTACCTGGTATACCCCGGGATCGAGCTGGCTGAGCTGGAGAGTCTTTGCCAGAGTCACCTGCTCGCCGATATTTCCCATCTGGGCCGTTGTTTCCGAGAAGTCTAGCACATGCTGGTTCGTTGCCGTGTTAACTACCTGGTATTCGACCGTTGCCGAGGGTTTGTTGGTTTTCTGGTCGAGCCCAAGGTTGTAAACCTGAAGCCAGAAATTGACCTTCTCTTTTTTGGTAAAAGACGCGGGCTTGCCGTTTGCCGGCTGGACCTTAGGCCTCACCTTGTTGGCGCCGATCACGAAATTGCCGGTGCCGATGTCATGCGCCGGAACGGCCTCCAACTGATCGGCCAGGATCAACGTTGAGGATGAGAGCTTCTCATCGCCATAGTCAGGAACGGTGTAGCTCTTGCTGAAAACGCCGGTCTTGTCGCCGTTTACGTCTTTCATGATCACGTCCAGCCGGTACAGGCCGGGACGCATCGGAATTGCCTTCCAGTAGAGGGAAACGTTGTTGATTTCCTTTTCCAGCAATTCTGCCGGGATGTCCTTGTGCAGTGTCTCTTCGAAGGTCTGCACAATCTGGCCGGAAAGCTTGGTCAGCTGCCCATAGACGTTCACCACCGAGCGCTGCACGCCGTCTTTGTTGGAGAACGTCAGGCCGCTCAGAGGCACTTGCAGGGTGATGGGAACCAGCACCGTGTCGGATGTCAACTTTACGAAATCCACCTGCACGTCGAACGGCAGCAGGTTGGTGCGGAACTTGTGGGTTACCAGCTCATTTTGCAGGTCTTTGAACTTGATGTCCGGGGCGCGGTTCAGCTTGGCGAAAGTTTCCAGGCGGTCAAACTGCTTGGCCTGATTGCCCTGGTTGAATGGGCCTGCGCCCAGGCTTTCCAGGCCGCCGCGGAATCGGTCAGCTTTGTTGGCTTGCCCCATCTCTTCCAGCGTGGTGAGTCCGGCGCCGGGGACGCGCAGAAGCGCGTCTTTTTTGGAGCGGTCCATGGTCATTTCATAGGCGCCGCACTGGCAGTCGTCAACAAATTCGATTTCAATTTCCTGGCCAATGCCTTCCAGGTAGCGATAGGTCCAGACTTCGAACGGATAGGTGGAGGTCTGTCCACCGCCTTCTTCCGCGGAGCGCTGGTAGGGGCCGCCCATGGGATGGCTTTCAGTAGAGTTCGGCGGACCGTACATGATGTAGATTCGCCCGCGATCGGTGCGCCAGCCGGGTACGCCCGCGGCAAAATGTTCATTGGCGTAAGCGATGCGCCGGTAGTGCTCTTCCTTGTATTCGTTTTCCGCGGTGTCCGGCGTTGGATCGCGGCGCTGCCAGAAGCCTTCAATGAACTGGTCGCGCTCGGTGTTGGTGGTCAGCTTCTTGAACGCCGAAAGCTCTTCGTCGGTGATGATCCACTTGACGTCTTCTTCGAGCCACTTTTTGTATACGCCGCCCAGCTTTTCTATGTTTGCGGCCTTATCATCTTTTTTACGCGGACGCTTCAGCGGGTCCTGCTGAGCATCGGTCTGCGGCTGGTTCGCCTGCGGCGTGTTGCTGTTGTCGGGCTTCTGGCTGGGTTCCTGGGCCTGAGCTAGAAAACATCCTGAAAAAACCAAACAAGACAGTAAGAAATAATAATGAAACCGGGGATGAAGAGACATCACCAGAGTACCTCCTTCAGAGAGTACAGGTATTTAGAATTTTAAGTCTTTTGGCGCCGCCGAAGCAAGGATAGAAGGCCCACTTTAGGCTTTTATTTTTCCTCTAAGAGGTTCAATCTAAGGCACTTTTTGTAGCAGAACGGGCCTTTCACCTCAACAATAGCAGTGGCACAGTGAAACTACTTATCGTTATAATCAAAGGCGGTATCCCGCCGCTACAGCAAGCGCATTCAGCACACCTGGCCGATCCAGGAACTTTAGCGTTCCCTCTGGCGTATATAGAGTGTGTGTACAGATGCTGTGGTGCGCCGGAGACAGCCGGAAGGTAAGCGATGAACGCGAAAAAAATAATAATCATCCTGGGTGTGCTGGTTTTGTTGGGCGCCATTGTCGGCTTCACCGTCAATCAGAGCCAGAAAAATGTGGTGACGGTCCAGACCGGCAAGGTGGTAACACAGGATATTTCTTCCCTGGTTACCGCATCCGGACAGATCAAGCCGAAGACCATTGTCAACGTCGGCGCCAATGCCATGGGCAGGATCGTGCGCCTGTTTGTGAAAGAAGGCGACAAGGTCAAAAAAG
Source organism: Candidatus Angelobacter sp. (assembly GCA_035762225.1). Taxonomy (GTDB): domain Bacteria; phylum Acidobacteriota; class Terriglobia; order Terriglobales; family Acidobacteriaceae; genus Angelobacter. The sequence continues at coordinate 28,093 of DASTPO010000113.1, read as the reverse complement.
GCCAGGTACTGGCGCAACTGGAGAACGTGCAGTCCGCCGCGGACGTTGCAATGACCCGCGCCACTTTGTCCAGCAGCCAGACAGATGCCGTAGCTGCCGAAGCCGCGCTCAACACCGCGCAGGCGCAGTTCAACAGCAGTGCCGCTGATCTCTCCCGTACCAAGCTTGACTATGAGCGCGCGCAAAGCTTGTTCAAAGACCAGCTCATCTCCAAGGCCGACTATGACACCAAGAAGGCCGCCTATGAAGTGGCCGAAGCCGTCCACGCGCAGGATGTGGCCCGCGTGGCCCAGAACAAGGCGCAGGTGGATTCCGCGCACGGCCGCGTAGGCCAGGCGCGCGCGTCATTGACCCGCGTGAATGACATTCTCAGCAAGACCACGTACACCGCTCCGTTCGATGGCACGGTCACCAACCTGCCGGTCCATGAAGATGAAACCGTGGTGATGGGAATCCAGAACGCTCCAGGCAGCACCTTGATGACGGTGGCTGACATGAGCGTGATCACCGCCGAAATTCAAGTGGATGAAACCGACATCGTTAATATCAAGGTCGACCAGCCGGCGGAAGTCACCATTGACGCCATTCCCAACCAGACCTTCAAAGGCAAGGTAAGCGAGATTGGCGACAACGCCATTATCCGCTCCACTGGCGTCTCCACCTCGCAGAGCACGGGCGGCAGCCAGGAAGCCAAGGATTTCAAGGTAGTGGTCACCCTGCTGGATCCGCCGCCAAATCTGCGTCCCGGCCTCTCCGCCACTGCCAAGATCACTACCGGAACGGCCAAGGATGCGGTGGCGATTCCCATCCAGGCGCTGACCATGCGCGACAAGAACGATCTGGAAGCCCAGAAAAATCCGGGCAAGGCCAAAGCCGCGTCAACCAATGCGCCGCCGGCGCCTTCCGGGAAGAAAGAGAACAACGACGTGCAGGGCGTTTTTGTGGTCAATAACAAAAAGGCCGAATTCCGCACCGTTGAAACAGGCCTGATCGGAACCACGGAAATTCAGATCAAAGGCGGCCTTAAGCCGGGCGATGAGATCATTACCGGCAGCGATAAGGTGTTGAAGACCATCCGCACCGGTACTGGCGTCAAAGTGGATAATTCTCTTGCTATCAAGGGAGAATCGTAAACTCCGGCCGGTTTTACACGTCTAAAGAATAGAGAGAGTGGGGTTTCGCTTTGGCAACAGAGCAGGAGAAGAGAATGGCAACTCAAGTCGCCGATATTCCTGAAAACGTGGTTGCTCCGCCGCAGGACTGCATCATCTGCACCGAGGATCTGTGGAAGACCTATCAGATGGGTGCGGAGCAGGTGCATGCCTTGCGCGGTGTGAACCTGCGCATCAATCGCGGGGAATACGTTGCCATCATGGGCCCCTCCGGCTCGGGCAAGTCCACGCTGATGAACCTGATCGGCTGCCTGGATACCCCCACCAAGGGACGCTACTGGCTCAACAGCAACCTGGTCAGCGAACTGGATGACGACGAACTGGCGCGCATTCGCAACAAGGAAATCGGGTTTGTCTTCCAGACCTTCAATCTTCTTGCCCGCGCCACCGCGCTGCACAACGTGGAACTGCCCTTGATTTACAGCGGCACGCCCGCGGAAGAACGCATTGAGCGTGCTAAGAAAGCGTTGGAAGCGGTTGATTTGGGCGAGCGCATGAACCACAAGCCCAATGAGCTTTCCGGCGGTCAACGCCAGCGTGTGGCCATCGCCCGCGCCCTGGTGAATAATCCTTCAATCATTCTGGCCGACGAGCCCACCGGCAACCTGGATTCGCAGACCGGCAATGAAATCATGAAGCTGATGGAAGACCTGCACAGCAAGGGCAATACCATTGTGCTGGTTACCCACGAAGCCGATATCGCCGAGCATGCCTACCGTGTTGTCCACATTAGAGACGGCGTGGTGGCGAGCGACGAGCGCCGAAAATAGCACGTTTATCTTCGCTATGATCGACCTGCCTGGAGTCGTCCGCGAAGATCTACGGGAGCGGTTTCTGGCTCAAAACTTCCTTCGCCTGCCGCGCATCAAACTGTGTATCCTTAGCCTAGGTCGTCCATATGCTGAAGTTTGATTTTTTCAAGACCGTCAAGTCTCCGGAGCACCGCAAGGCCTGGTTCGTCGCGATTATTGCGGACGCCATCCAAATCGTAGGCATGCCGCTCTTCTTCGCCGGGGGCGTCTCCCCCGCGGACACTGTGCTTGACCTGGCGACTGCGGCCATCCTTTCCCGCATTCTAGGATGGCACTGGGCGTTTTTACCCACGTTCGCCGTGGAACTGGTGCCCGGTCTGGACCTGTTTCCCACCTGGACGGCTGCCGTCTTCTTTGTTACACGCAAGGAAATCCGCACCGTTGATGCCGAGATTCTTGATCCCGGCCCGGCGCCGCCCCGCAGAGCGTAACTCATTTCAGTGGAGGTGAAATGCCTCATCGCAACGCATACAAAATATCCGCCACAGCCATCGGTGCGGTTGCGGTGGGTGCGCTCGCCGTTGGCGCACTTGCGATTGGCGCTGTCGCCATCGGCCGCCTTGCTGTGCGCCGGCTGGTAGCGCATAAGGTCTTTCTGGCGCAGGTTGAAATCGGCCAGCTTTCCGTGGACCGGCTCAAGGTGAAAGAGCTGGAAGTATCGCAGCATCTGGCTCTGCCGGAAGTTCGACGCTGAATCATCATCGCCTGCGGGGAGCGCCGGGAATCCTAATCAGCAGCTGAGAGCGCTCAAATCTTTGGCGATCATGGCGGGCTGAGGCATCGGCCTCGGGTATAGCCCTTCGCGTGGCATTCCCCCGATCAAGACAGGTCCCTTCTTTGATGCCGGCAACCCACGCCGGCCAGGTAAGGGCGGCGGGCATGCCTGCATCTTGCTTTTCAGCTTCTTTTCCTTTATCCCGAATTCCTTCTTTGCGCGGTGGATCAGCAGGCGCAGGTAATTGCGTTTGATGCCAAACCGGCGGCATATTTCGTCCCGGTCGTGCTCCTCCAAAAACACCACGTTGAGAATGGCGCGCGAGTCTGGCTGTAGCCGGGCGAGTACCTGGCGTACATGGTGGCCGGCCTCTTTCGCCAGGGCGCAGGCGTACGGGCTGCGCTGCGGGCTCGGTGGGTCGCAGTCCGGAGGGAGTGGGGCAAGAGCCTTGTGCCGGCGATAGGTCTCGCGCAGCACGTTATTGCAGACTCCACTCACGAAGATGTCAAAATGTTCCGGCTGGCGCACGCCCTGGCCGACACGAATCGCAGTAAGCACCCGCAGGAAGGTCTCCTGAAGCACATCCTCTGCCCAATCCGTGTAACGCAGCTTCCGCCGCAATGTCTTCCGCAGAGTGGCGCTGAAATAGGAGACAAAATGCTCTTCCGTCGCGGGATCGCCCTCCCGCAATGAGGCAACATACTTCGCGTCGAACGTAAACGAAGACACAACCAGGGGAGAAGCCATAAGTACGTGCTCCTTGATTTGAGCTTCCTTCCGTGCAGGGCAATCCTGGCGGCGGAACTACCTTGTTTTGAGAACTCAGATCGTTTTCATCACAAGTAGCGAAGCAGACGAAGGACTTCCGCCATCCGAACAGAAAAAATTGCTTATTTCCCAGCCAGGCGGGGACCAGGCTGGTCTATGCGCTGCTCCTCCAGGGATAGCTCCGGCTGGGGCAAACCATTGTCTTTCCAGCTAATGGACATATAATTACGGGCCTAAGACCTCCACATCAAAGCGAGTCGCGCGTGCCAGACAAATCCGCGGATATCACGGTCCTGCTTCGCCAGATGCAAGATGGCGACAGGGCGGCGGAGAACCAGCTCTACGATCTGCTGATGCCCGATCTGCAAAAAATTGCAGCTCGCTGCCTGCGCCGCGAGCGTCCCAACCATACCTTGCAGCGCACCGAACTGGTTCATGAGCTCTTCATGAAGTTGGCGGGAGCAAAAAAAGTAATTGAATGGCGGGACCGCGGCCATTTTTTCGCTATATGTACGATAAAGATGCGGCGTTTCCTGATTGACTATGCCCGCAAGCGCCCGACGCCGCAATTTATGTCGATTGAAGATCTGCCCGAAGGCATGATGGCCGGTCGCAACCGGCTGGAAGTAGCTCTGGTGGTGAACAGCCTTCTCGATGAATTGGAGAAGGATGCGCCCGTGCGCTGCGCCATCCTGGTGGCAAAAATGTACCTGGGCTATGAAGTCCAGGAGATCGCGGAAAGGTTCGGCATGAATTTGCGCAAAGTAGAACGGGAGCTGCATGAAGGCCGCAAGTGGCTTTTCACCCGCTTGAGCAAGGTACGTTGAATGGATACAGTAGAACGTGATGAGCGTGTGATGACCCTGGCCGCCGAGGCCTTGACCCGGCCCACCAGCGACCGTGACTCCTTTCTACGGGAGGCCTGCAAGAATGATCCGCTTCTCTATGGCGAAGTCGCTGACATAGTGGCCTGGGAAGAGCGAATGCAGAGCTTTCTGCGCCGGCCTCTGGTTGAATTCATCGACTTTGAGGCGCTGGAGAAACCCTTTGCGCCAGGCCAGACAATTTCCTCCCGCTTTGAAATCCTGCGCTGCGTGGGCGATGGCGGCATGGGCGTGGTCTATGAAGCCTATGACCAGAAGCGCGGGCAAAGAATCGCGATCAAGTGCGCCAAACCGGGCTTTGGCCGGTTGCTCAAGCCAGAGTTGGAAGGCGCGCTCAAAGTGCGCCATCCCAACATCTGCATGGTCAACGAGATTCATACCGCCAGCACTGATCTGGGCGAGCTTGATTTTCTTACCATGGAGTTTCTGGATGGTGAGACTCTTGCTGCCCGGCTCGCACGCGGCAGGTTGGACCACACGGAAGCACTCGATCTGGCGCGTCAAATCTGTGCGGGACTGGCTGCGGCCCATGAAAGCAATATCCTGCATCGTGACCTGAAGCCCGGCAACGTAATTCTCTGTCCCCGCAAGGATGGCGGCACGCGTCTTGTCATCACCGATTTTGGCCTGGCGACGGAAAACAGCGTGGCCGACGAGCTTCTGGGCGGCACGCCGGACTACATGGCGCCGGAATTAATGCGGGAAGAGCCGGCCTCGCAGGCATCCGATGTTTTCTCTCTCGGTGCGATCCTTTATGAGATGGCCACCGGCCGCAAGCCTTTTCCTGGCCGGACTGCCGGCAACGGCGTGGCCGTCCCACCGCCGGCTCCCGGCAAACTGGTCAAGGGTCTCCCCGCTCGATGGGATGACGCCATCCTGCCCTGCCTGAAAGATGACCCGAAAGACCGAGGCTCCGCGAACACAACTCTCGCCCGCCTGGCAAAGGCGCCTATCTATCGCCGGCCAGCCCTCGCGGTGGCTTTAGCGGCTTGCCTGGCGTTGGCGGTTGCCGTTGCGCCGGCTCTGGTTCACTACTTCACGCCGCCGGCCGTGCGCTTGGCGATTCTTCCTGTAGACGCGCCCGACGCGATGTCCCAGACGACCACAAGCATGATGGATGACGTTGCCGGACGCCTTCGGAGCCTGCAAGCGGGAAAACCCACCGTCGCGGTGATAGGAATTCAAGCGACCTCAAAGAAGGGTGTTACCAGCGCTGTGAATGCGCAAAGGGCCTTGCATGCCACTCACGTACTGAAGTTGAAGGTTTTGCCGGAGCCGGACGGCGTGAAGGTGGAGGGCGCGCTGGTTGACGTCGCCACCCTGGCGCATGTCGGAGATTACATCGCGCATTTCAACAGCGGCGATCTGGGCGATCTTCCCGGCGGTCTGGCTGAGTCCGTTTCACGGTCGCTGCACCTTCACCGCTCTCCCCCGTCTGAAACCCTGACTGGCGGCGCACTCGCCGCATATCAAAACGGCCGGGAGCATCTGAACCGCGAAGACGCGAGTGCCGGTGAAGCCTTTGGCCTGTTTGAGGAAGCAGCCGGCATGGCGCCTCATTCACCCCTTCCCCTGGCTGGAGCCGCGGAAGCGAAGGTGCGGGAGTATCAGGCCCGCCAGGATGAGCGCGCCTTGCAGGAGGCAAAGCTCTGGCTGGCCAGGGCAAATGCTCTTGACGCTGATTCCCCCACCGTTCTTCTGGCCTCAGGACTTCTCAACCAGGTGGAAGGCAGGAACGTAGCTGCGCTGGAAGACTATCAACGGGTTCTGGAAATGGAGCCGGCCAACGTGGAAGCCTTACTGGGTTCCGGGCTATCCTACGAAATGCAGCACCAGCCCGAACGGGCCTTGACCGCCTATCACCAGGCGGCAGCCGCGGCTCCTCAATTCTACAAACCCTATGAATACATTGGCGGCTTTTACTATTACCAGGGCCGCTATGCCGAAGCCGAAGAGCCGTTCCGCCAGGATGTTGAGCGAGATCCGAGGCGTCTGGGGGGATATGGCAGTCTGGCAGCGGTGTATGTTGCCCAGTTCAAGTACGCTGAGGCGGAAAGGACATTTCGGGCGTCGGAAGAGCTAAGAGATAACGCGCTTACTCTCAATAACATAGGAGCAATGCTGGCATATCAGCATCGTGACGGTGAGGCTATTGGATACTATGAGCGGGCGCTCCGCCTGGCGCCGGCCAGTTACATCTATTGGCTGAACCTGGGCGATTCTCAACGCCGGACGGGACAAACCGCGCAAGCCAGATTGGCCTACCTGAAAGGACAGAATCTCGCGCTGGACCAGGTTTCCGGCAATCCGAGTGGCGGCTCCGCCCGGGCTTACCTGGCTTATCTTGAGAGCAGGCTGGGCAAAAAATCCGCGGCGGAGCAGGAAGCCGCGGCTGCGCTTAAACTGGCCCCCGGCGATAATCAGGTGATTCTGTGCGCGGTGCAGACCTATGAGGTCCTGGGAGACCGCGACCGGGCGCTTGCCGCCGCCGGTTTGGCCACCCCGCAAATCCTGAAAGAATTAGACAATCATCCTGATCTGGCGGATTTTCGCCAGGATTCTCGCTTTAAACTAATGTTGGCGCATTCCAAGTAAGGAGGTAGGTTACATGGCAGTCACAACCCAGGTCACTCCAAATGGCAGCGTCGCGCCGCCAGACAGCAAAGTCATAACCATCAAAGTCTCGTACGACGAGAAAACACTTGCAGTTACGGTCAAGCCCGATAATGTGCACAAGGGTGAAACAGCCCGCTTTATCAACCCGGACGGCGATCAGTTGCGGGTAGTTTTTGTCTCCCCGCTGGGTAATCAAAGTGATCAGGTGATTGATACCGACTCCTACACATTTGACGTGGGCGGGGCTTATCACTTCAATTGTTTTTTCACGCCCCAGGGAAGCACGAAGGAAATCCAGGGCACTACCGGCGGCGTTCTCGATGTGCTGCCGCATCGCCCCTGAGGGAAACCAACCGGTATTTCAATATCCCAGGGCGTCACTCATTGAATAAGGAGAGAGACGGCGAATGAATAAGGAGAGAGACGGCGAATCGCGCCGTCTTTTCTTTTTCTCGAATCCTGGTCTGAAATGGTGACACAGGTTCTTCCCGTTCCGCGATGGCCAAGGTCGGGACGTTTCTCTGCGGCTGTGGCGTGAGAGTTGTAAGATAGTAGCGTGCCTGAGCTGAGAAAAGATCCGGTCACCGGACGCTGGGTGATCATCTCCACCGATCGTGTGCGGCGCCCGGGAGATTTCTCTCGCGAGCGTACTGTATCCAAAGGCGGAAGCTTCTGCCCTTTCTGTCCGGGAAATGAAAGCAAGACCCCGCCTGAAATTCTGGCTTACCGCCCGGGTGAAAACGTGGTGCGCGACAGCAACGGCTGGAACCTGCGCGTCGTTCCCAATAAATTTCCCGCGCTGGGGATTGAAGGCGATCTCGATCGCCAGGCCGACGGCATGTTTGACCGCATGAATGGCGTGGGCGCACATGAAGTGGTGATCGAAACGCCCGACCACGGGGAGACGCTGGCCACCATGCCGCTCAAGCGGGTGGAAGACCTGCTGTGGGCCTTCCGCGACCGCATCCTCGATCTGAAACAGGACCGCCGCTTCAAATACATCCTCGTATTCAAGAACCACGGCGAGGCGGCCGGAGCGTCTCTGGAGCATCCGCATTCGCAGATCATTGCGCTGCCCATTCTGCCCAAGCAGGTAGTGGAAGAGCTGGAGGGCGCCAAGCGCTACTTCACCAACAAGGAACGGTGCATCTTTTGCGACATCATCCGCCAGGAGATGGAGGCGCAGGTGCGGGTGGCGGCGGAAAACCGCGACTTTGTTACGCTCTCGCCTTACGCTCCGCGTTTCCCATTCGAAATGTGGATCATGCCCAAGCGCCACGAGTCTTCTTTTGAGAACTCTCCTTCAACGCTGTATGAAAACCTGGCGCGCATCCTGCGCACGGTGCTCAACAAGGCGGTGCAGGTGCTCGACAATCCTGCGTACAACCTGATTATTCACAGCTCGCCGGTGCAGGAGAACACGCACGAGTATTATCACTGGCACCTGGAAATCATTCCCAAGCTGGCTAAGACCGCGGGGTTTGAGTGGGGCACCGGATTTTATATCAATCCCACGCCGCCGGAGGAAGCGGCAAAATTCCTGCGTGAAGCCCGCGTGGAAGAGCCGCGCGCCGCGGAGTCGATGACTAAATAGAAAATGTTTTTCCTGACCGTCCGGTTTGGTTTGGGAGTTCGGGGCGCATGGCCATCGGCAGGCAACCGGCAAGTCAGTTACTTCAGCGCAGAAACTTCCCGTAGGTTCTTTACTAGATCAACCACGCGGCCGGCGACATAATCGATTTCGGCTTCAGTGTTGAAGCGGCCAACGCCGAAGCGGATGGCGCATCCCGCAGCCTCGTCGCTCAGGCCCAGCGCCTTAAGCACGTGCGACGCCTCCGTTTTGCCGGAAGAACAAGCCGATCCGCTCGAGAGCGCGATGTCGTTCAGGCCGGTCAGAAGAGTTTCGCCTTCCACGTGCAGAAAACTCATGTTGAGGTTGCCGGGAAGCCGGTGCTCGCCGCTGCCGTTGATCACCACCTGATCGAGTTCTGCCAGCAGGCGGTCGCGCAGGCGATTGCGCAATCCGGCAACGCGGCAGCTTTCTTCCGGCATTTCGTGATATGCGATTTCGCAGGCCTTGCCGAAGCCGGCAATCCCGGGAACGTTGAGCGTGCCCGAACGCAATCCATTTTCGTGCCCGCCGCCATGAATCATGGGGTCCAGTTTGACCGCGCCGTTGTGGCGAACGTAGAGCGCGCCGCAGCCCTTGGGACCATAAAGCTTGTGCGCCGTAAGCGACGCCAGGTCGAGATTAGCTTGGTTCACATCGAGCGGCACCTTGCCCAGCGCCTGCACCGCGTCGGAATGGAAGAGCACGCCGCGCTCACGGCATAGCTGCCCGATCTCCTCGATGGGCTGGAGCACCCCAGTCTCATTGTTGGCGGCCATCAGGGTCACGAGAATCGTGCGATCGGTAAACGCGTCGCGCAGCTGGTCAAGGTCAACCAATCCATCCGGCTTTACCGGCAGCCAGGTTACGCGGCAGCCATGCTTTTCCAGATATTTGCAGCTGTCGAGAATGGCTTTGTGCTCGCTTACCGCGGTGATGATGTGGTTGCCCTTTTCGCGGAAGGCCTCGGCTGCGCCTTTAACCGCCAGGTTGTCGCTTTCCGTGGCGCCGGAAGTGAAGACAATTTCTCGTGCAGTAGCGCCGATTGCGGTGGCAATCTGCCGGCGCGCTGTCTCCACTGCCGCCGACGCTTCCCAACCGAAGGAGTGGCTATTGCTGGCGGCGTTGCCAAAGCGCGACGTGAGAAAGGGAAGCATTGCTTCCAGCACGCGCGGATCCAGCGGCGTGGTGGCGTGGTTATCGAGATAGACCGGAAGTTTAACTGGCGCGGAAGCGTTGCCGTTGCTGCTCATCTTTTTCCCAGGATAATTTTACTAAATGCGAGCGCGCTGAGAGGCGTGGGCAGAAATAAAAAAGGGCGGCCACAAGGGCCGCCCTTTCAGTTTTTACGAAGACAACCGGTTTAGAAGTTGAACTTCGCGCGCAGCTGGACCAGTCGTCCATTGGCTGCGGACAAAACGCGTCCAAAGTTACCCGAAGCTTTGTTGCCGCTGGGGTTGTTGAACTGCGTGTGGTTGAAGATGTTGTAGGCTTCGATGCCCATCTGGAAGCCCATTCTCTCAGTGAGTTTGGTGTCCTTCAGGAGCGCGAAGTCAGTGTTCAGGATTCCAGGTCCGTGGATCGAATCACGGCCCGTGTTTCCGTAGGTGCCCAGGACCTGGCGGGTGAAGTTGTTCGGATCGAAGAAGTAATCGTTCTTCGTTCCGAAGACTGCCGTGCGGGGATTCAGCGTGGTCACGGGGCCAACCTGGTTAGGATTGTCCGGGCAGCCGTAGAAGCTGAACGCATCGCAAGTCAGAGACCGGAAGCCAGAGTCGCTGAGGTTGATCGGGAAACCAGACTGGAACGTGGAAATGCCGCTGATCTTCCAGCCACCGAACACCTTGTCAGGCGCCCAGTTCATCATGTGGTGCAGGCTGGGAATCACATAGACATAACCAAGAACCAGGCGCTGGCGGGCATCGTTGCCGGAGTCGCCGATGTTGAGGATCGGATCCAGTACGTTGGTGCCGCGGACGCCGAAGCTGCTGTTTTCAAAACCAGAACCATTATCAATAGCGTGGCTCCAGGTGTAGCTGGTGATCAGCTGCAGCCCGTGCGTCATGCCCTTGGTAATGTTGATCTGCATGGCATTGTAGTTGGAGGTGCCATCAGTGAACTGGGTGCCGACGCTGGCGAAGATGCTGCCATCCACTGCCGAGTGCGTCGGGAAGAAGAAGTGTTGGAACGTGCGATTGGCTTCGCAAGAAGGGCTCGCTGCGCAGGCTTGCATGCCGGCGGCAGTAATCGAGTTGCCTTCTTCAGCGCGATAGAGGTGACGTCCCAGCGCGCCCACATAACCCAAGGAGACTACCGTGTTGCCCGCGAACTCACGCTGCACGTTCAGGTTGAAGTTCATGGAATACGGAGTGCTCAGGTTCGGGTCGTTGGTGTTGAGACTCATTGGCTCGAAGAAGCCAAAGTTAACCGCGCTTCCCTTTGCCGGGGGCACGAAGGGGAATTTGTTGGCAATAGCCCCGGCTCCCGAAACGTCGGTCCAGGGATCAGCAAAGCTCGGGCTTCCACCGGCATCGGCCACGCCGGCAGAGGTCACACCGAACGGCGGTGCTCCCAGGTTCTGCAGAGCGGTTTCTTCTTCCGTACGGTTGAAGTAAACGCCGAAGGCGCCGCGGATTGAGGTCTTGCCGGAGCCGCCGGTCAGCTTGCTGTCACCCTGCGGAGAGAAGGCAAAGCCGAAGCGAGGTGCAATGTGTCCGTACTTGGTGGTGGTGCCAGACTTGGTGCATCCAGTATCACCAGGGAAATCCAACCCTACGGGAGCGGTCGGGAAGATGGTGGACTGCTGGCCGGGGATGAAGCAATTGAACGCCAACCCGCCGAACTGGTTGTTGTTGTACGGCGTATCGATCTGATAGCCGGCGCCCATGGTCAGGGTCAAATTCGGTCTGGCTTTCCACTGGTCCTGGCCATAACCGTAATGCTCGTAGGCGCGGGCGTTGATGATCGCGCCCGATCCCTGGTTATAGTCGTCCGGAATACCCAGCAGGAAGTCCGCGCCGGGATTGCCGGTTGAGAAGCTGCCGGATCCGCCGAAGTCGAAGTGACCGTCGTTGCGGGCAAAGAACGGATTGTCCACCTGGAAGCGACGGACATCATAGCCAAACTTCAGGCTGTGCTTGCCCATGATCTTGGTGAAGTTGTCCGTGAACTGATAGTTCTGGTCTTTGCGGGGTTGAGGGCCGTTGTCGCTGAAACCCAGGGTGAAGAGTCCGGTGACCGCGATCACGGGCATCTGGTTCGCCGCGGTGTTCTGCGGTTTGATGTTGGTGAAGCCAAACGTGGACGGATTGATCACCTGCGACGGCTCGACCGCGTCAAAGTTGAACCTGTGATAGCCCAAGCGAACTTCGTTCAGGGTCGAGGTGCTGAAGGTGTGGATATAGGCCAGGGTGATTTCCTTCGTGTTGCCGGTGCTGAAGGTCCCGAATCCTGGCAGGGTCGCGCCGGTGAAGGGCAGGCCCTGGGTGGCGCGGTTGTTGTTCTCCGCGAAAATTCCCCAGATCTGGTTGTTCTGGTTGAAGTTGTGATCGATGCGGGCGATTCCCTGGTCGGTCTTGCCATTGTTGACGGGGTTGAAAGAGAACCCGTTGCTGGGCGCGTTCGAGTGGGGAATGAAATTGTTCAGCAGGCCGGTCGAAATGCTGCTGAAATCAACCGTCGGAATGTGTCCGGTCGGAAATAGCGTAGCGTACGAAGTTCCCGCAGGATGGACGATTCCATCTTCGCCCGTCATAGCGAACGGCGAGCTTCCGGCAAGGCCAGCACCGAACGCGCCGCCTCTCTGTGCGTCGCTCAGTACAGTGGTCACCGTAGGAGTCGCGGTGGCATTGTAGGTGCCCTGATAGGACAGGAAGAAGAAGGTCGAACCTTTGTGAATCGGGCCGCCGAAGGTGCCACCGAATACGTTCTGGTGGAAGATCGGCTGCTGCGGACCAACAGTGAAGAAGTTGCGGTCGTTCAGGAACGTATCGCGATAGAAATCAAAAATGTTGCCGTGGAAGTTGTTGGTTCCGTTCTTGATCACGGCGTTCACGATACCGCCCGAGTTGCGGCCGTATTCCGGGTTGATGGTCGAGGTGATCAGGTTGAATTCCTGGATGGCATCGGGGCTGGGCAGGAAGCCCGGCGTGTTCAGCGCGATGTCATTGGAGTCGGTACCGTTGATCAGATAGCTGCTCTGCTGGGTCTGGCTGCCGTTGACCGAGAAGGTGCCGAAACGGTCGCTGGAAGCCATAACGCCGGGAGCCAGCTGCTCCAACTGGGTGAAGTTGCGGCCGATCAGCGGCAGGTCAACGATCTGCGAAGCGCCGATCAGGGTCTGCTGCTGGATGCTCGTGGTTTCCACTTCGACCGGGTTGGCGACGACTTCCACAGTCTCGCTGACCACGCCCACTTCCAGCTTCACGGGGAGATCGTAGGTCTGGTTGACCACCAGGGTTATGCCCGTGGATTTGAAGGACTTGAATCCCTGTTTGCTCGCCGTAACGTTGTACGTTCCGATGGGCAGCTGCAGGAATTGGAAGATTCCATTCGCCTGGCTCTTGGTGGTGTATTGGACGCCGGTCGAGGTGTTGGTCGCCGTGACTTGCGCGTCGGCTACCACCGCTCCCGTTGTGTCTGCTGTCGTGCCGCGGATGGTTGCATATACGTTATCCGCGAGCGCAGACTGAGAGGCTACAAACAGGAGGATTACCCCTGCCAGTAGTACTCTTAGAGTTTTGCTCTTCATTCGTTTCTCTCCTATAAGTTTTCAACTGGAAAAGCTTTCGCCGCGATCGTGCAGTCTGGCTAAGGCTCCCCCGTGGAAATCTCTGCTTGGTCTCTAATAAAGCAACCCAGCAGCCACTCTACATGTAGCTTGTTTTCAATTCTTTACAGAAGTTTACCGAGGAGAGAATCCTGTTTTTTGTAGGCTTCTCGGGGGCGATCTATGCAATTTGGGACGGGCGGTAGCAGGATCGTGGCAAAAGGTTGCCCGGGAGGGGTCAATCTACCCGGGCAAAATGAGGTTTTTTTCTGTGGGTTTTCCTTACTCTACCTTCAACGGCGATGACATGCTTCCAATCACGCCCTTAAGGTTATCTCGAACCACGAAATGGACTTTGTATTGGCCCGGCGGCAGGGTCAGAGCATTGGAATAATCAAGCCCTTTGCCCTGGACCTGCGCGAGGCTTTGCGCATCCAGGTTGGTATCCAGCCGCTGTCCCACCTGGGCCACGATCTTGCCGCTGGCGTCACTGGCCACTGCCATGAAATCAAAGCTCACATGGTTCTGGCGCTCGTTGTCGACAAAGGGAACGCCCGCCGGCACGGACAGGATGAAATGGACCCTGCGCTGGCTTCCGGCCGGTTCTGTCTGCTGCCATGTTCCAGATACGGGCATGGCGGTGAAATCCAGATCGGAGCTCACGGCCATTCTTTCTTCCGCCTGGCGGGTGCCTTCGTTCTCACTGCCGGGATTGCGGAAGAAAAACCCCGAGCGCGCCCGCACCTTTACGTCAGGGTGATGGACTTTGACGCTCAGCTTGCGCCACGTGTACTTGCCGGTGTCCTTGGTGTAGTAAGACAGCATGTAGTACTGCGAAGCGTCTTCGCCGGCGCGGCGGAATAGCTCACGGCCATCGTTAGAGTTGTAAAACGGCTGGCCGCCGGTCATTTCGGCTACCTGGCGCATCGTTTCATGGCGAGCGCCGGAGGGATCCAGATAATCGCCGGTGCTGAGCCCTTCCATTTGCTGTCCACGCCCTCCAGAACCGCCATCAGGGCTGCCCGACTTGATCAAAGATGAGTTGAGGGATTGAATATTATTGGCACTCGCGCCTGGAAGCAGGCCGCCGATATCGACGGGATAGACCGCGATATTGGCGTCAGTGAGCATGCGCACGGTGCGTTGCCAATCATCAATAAGCGTGCCCCGGGTGGCGGACTGGGGAGCGGCGCCAAGGGAAAAAGGAAATCCGGTGGAGGCCCAGACGAGCGATTTGCGGCCGGGAATGCCGCCAAAATAGAGCGCCAGCTGCTGGAAATTCTCCAGCGTAACCAGCGAGTTCTGGGCGACGCGGGAAGCGTCAGCGCGCGCCCGCAGAGCTGGCCCGGAGGCCCGGGCGGCTGCCATCATATCGGCAAGGCTGCCGCTGGTGGGAACATCCGCTCCATTCAGTATGGCCGTCAGCTGTGCCACCTCAATATCGGCCTGGGAATTGTCGCCCGTCAGGTCCTGGCTCAGGGCATCGCGCGAACTGATCGAGGTCTTGAGTTTCTGCACCGCTGCCTGCAGCACCGCGGGACTGCGGGTGAAGTCATGAATCACGTGCGAGCCGTTCTGCCCCAGCGCCACCAGCGCGATCAGGGTATTGGCATCCACGTTCTTGGAAAGAAAATCGACCAGCATGCGATGCCCGTCAGAAGAGTTCTGGAATGGCGTGTTGATCTGGTCCAGGGCGATGATCACCAGTTTCTTGGGGTGCTCGGCGGAGAGCTTGTTGCTGAAAGTCTTGCTGTCGCCGGCGGCCTCTTTCTTTACCAGTGTGTCGTCGGCGTTCACCTCGTCGAGGCGAACGATCTTCTGGACGGCGCCTTCTTCCTTCACCTCGAAGTCTTCCGTCTTGAGTCCCGGTACATGCTGGCCGTGCTTGTCGGTGACGATCACCGGCACGATTACAAGGTTTGCTCCCACTGAAAACGTCGGAACTGGACTCTGCTCGGCCTGCGCAGGCGGTGTCTGTTTATTTTCCTGCGTGGCGGACCCGATGACGCAGGCGGCGGCAAACAACACAATGGCGAATGCAAATCTCAGCTTGGAATTCATGTCTTCTCTGCTCTCTGGACGCGCATGGGCGTCCGCATCACAGCGCTGTATTGTACGGGATACTACACCAGCCGACGGTTAAGAAAGGTCGGGGACGGGGCGATCGGACATCCGGAAACGCGTGCGAAAATGCTCCGAAATGAGCTTGACCGCGTCTTTGTTGCGTGCAGGATCCTGCTGGATCAGGTACTTCATTGCTTCCATCAGTAAGCGCTGGCCTTCAATAAAACGCGGGTCAGATTTCCGCTGGCTCGCCTTACGGCGCGTGGGGTCCGGCATCTCCGGCTTAACAGGAATGGTAAAAACCTTGGCCATAAAACGAAAAACCTCAATACCAGCACTGCAGATGGGCCGCACACGCCTTGCCCGCCTGGAAAACAATGGAATTCCGGGCCGGTCTAATTTTACACCCGGCAAGAGAACTTGCAGCACCTAACTTTCTTCTTATTGTGGGTAGATGGTCTTAGCGTTTGATCTTTTAGCGTTTGATCTTGAAGACATCGTCTGAAATATTGGCGTTCAGCTTCATATTCATGTAGCGGGCCAAGCGGTAGTCGCCAGACCGTTCGATAAATTGCTGTTTCATCAGGACGTCGCGCTCAGGATCGATCCATAAGATGATGTTGCTGTACGTCTCCTTCAATTTCTCGCTCCTGGGAACCAGTTCCAGCTTCGCGGTCCTGATACCATCCACCGTCTCCCAGCCCGGCATAGTTACTTCATAGTCGCGGCGCAAATCATCGCCGCTGGCGCCAAACCCCAGGCTCAGGAACGCTTCCACGTCAGCTTTGTTCTTTCCTACCTCGCGCACGGTAAGTTGATCGGTACGCGGCTCATACATGCTGAGCTTTCCATCTTTGTACACCACCTGCTTGGGGGCCGGAGAAGTGATATTGAATGCCGCATCCACATTGTTCCTGCTCTTGCGGCGAAAGTAGATGCGGCCTTTTTGCAGGTCCTTTTCATCCACTACTTTCTGGTAGGTTTCAAACTGGAAATCCGCCTGGGCCGACTTGAATTTCGAGGAAGACGCATTCATCTTCTCCAGCACCGACTCCAGGTCGCTCTTGGCTGCCGGCTTCTGGGACGCCGGCGAAGCCGCCTGCGATGACGGCGATGGCGAAGGAGCGGAGGCGGGCGTATTCGCGGAAGGCGCGGCGTCTTGCGTTACGCACAGCGCCGACATCGGTAAAAACATCAGTAGCGACAACACTAAACTGCGTTTCATGCTTCGCCTTCCTGGTGCGTGATCCGGCGCGCAAGGCGCAAACAGTTCAAGACAGCGCCGGTCTTTCAATGGTCTTCATGCTGACAAACCAAAACCGATATATCAACCCAAGAGAGCTAACTACAGAAAATCAATCTGCCAAGCGATGGACTGAGGCGCGATAGGCCACGATGCGGCCCGAACCATCACGTATCGCGTCCACGCGATCTACCGCCACGGCGCCGGCAATCGGACGGATCACACGCTGAAAATTCGCGCGCACCATTCCTTCATCCTGGGCATCCACCGCGGAGGCATCCACCTGGTAGGTCTTTCCGTCTGGGCTGACTACTACCCCGGTCTGATGCTGTGCCTGCTCGCCCGGTTTGTCCTTGAAGTTGATGAAATGCGGCGCGATAAAAATAAACGCAAGAATCAGCGTGACCATTACGTCGTAATGGAAGCTGCCGCGCGAGTGCGTCCAGAAGAGATAACCCTTGAGCGTGCGACCGATACGAGACATGCCTTAAGTGTATCGAAGCGGCACGGCAGGCTCAAGAAATTGCCGGAGACGCCGCAATTGCCCAAAAAATCGTCGAAAGTGAAACCCAATATCCGCGCCATCCGCGTCAATCAAATGGCTGGCTTCTTCCTAGAATTTCTTTGCCGTGATCCGATCGGCTCCCATGTATTTCCGCAGAGCCTCCGGGATGATCACGCTGCCGTCAGCCTGCTGATAGTTTTCCAGGATTGCCAGCCATGTGCGGCCGACAGCCAGAGCGCTGCCGTTGAGCGTGTGCACAAACTCGCTCTTCCTGCTGCCTTCAGGCCGGAAGCGTATGTTGGCCCGCCGCGCCTGGTAGGCCTCAAAGTTTGAGCAAGAAGAAATCTCGCGATACAGCTGCTGCCCCGGCAGCCATACTTCCAGATCGTAGGTCTTGGCCGAGCTGGACCCCATGTCGCCGGTGCACAGGAGCATCACGCGATAGTGCAGGCCGAGTTTTTGCAACACCATCTCCGCATCGCGTGTGAGCTTCTCATGCTGTTCATAAGACTGGTCAGGCCGGGTGAACTTGACCAGCTCAACTTTCTGGAACTGGTGCTGGCGGATAATGCCGCGCACGTCCTTGCCGTAAGAGCCGGCCTCGCTGCGGAAACACGGCGTGTACCCGGTGACGGAAAACGGCAGCCGCGCGGCGTCGAGGGTTTCGTCGCGATAGAGGTTGGTGAGCGGGACCTCGGCGGTGGGGATGAGCCACAGATCGTGATTGTCGATTTTGAATTGATCGTTGGCGAATTTGGGCAGCTGCCCGGTGCCATACATGGAAGCAGAGTTCACCATGTACGGCGTGAGAACTTCTGTATACCCGTGCTCCGCGGTGTGCACATCCAGCATGAAGTTGGCCAGCGCGCGCTCCAGCCGGGCGCCCAGGTCCCAGTAAACCGCAAAGCGCGCTCCGCTCAGCTTCACCGCGCGCTCCATATCGAGCACGCCCAGCTGCTCGCCCAGCTCCCAGTGCGGCCTGGGTGTAAAGCTGAACTGCGGCGGCTGCCCCCACTTGCGGACTTCCCGGTTATCGTCGGCAGAGCGGCCCACCGGCACTGACTCATGCGGCATGTTGGGGATGCCCGCCAGCATGGTGCGCAATTCCTGGTCGATCTCGGCGGCCTGCTTTTCCAGGTCGTCGCTCTGCACGCGCAGCGCCTTGGTTTGCTCCATCTGCGCGCTGGCATCCTGCCCTGATTTTTTCAGCTTGGCGATTTCTTCCGAGGCGCGGTTGCGCTGGGCTTTAAGCGTTTCCGACTGGGTGATCAGCGTGCGCCGTTTTTCGTCCACCTGGCGAAAGCTGCTCAGGACGTGGGCTGGGTCCATGCCGCGGCGGCGCAGCATCTCTTCCACCGCCGGCAGGTTCTCACGGACGTAAGCAAGGTCAAGCATGAATCTAAATACTCTATCAAAACCGCTCACCACAGAGGGACACAGAGGCGCGCCGGCGAAGCGGAAGCAGGAACCGCACCGCGGGGCCGTGTTGATCCGTGGTAAGGTTCTTTGCCATGGAGCGCAAAATCTTCTGGTTGCTGTTTATCGTGCTGGGTGCGGCTCTCGATGTCGCGCTGCCGATCTGGTGGAGCCTGGCGCTTACCCTGCCTCTGGGAGTGGCATGCTGGTGGGTGGCGTATAGAAGCGGATGGTTTGGGTAACATCTCCAGTCAAACAGGGCGCAGATACTGACGTAGTCCTCTCGTTATTTTCTTGTGTGTGCGGGCAGCATTTACACTAGAGCCTGATGGCTACCACCACTCCACCGCGAGAAGCTTCGACCAAGCGCAAGACCGATCTCAGCGTGAGCTTTGCCGGGATCACCTTCAAGAACCCCGTAATCGCATCGTCAGGGACGTTTGGCTACGGAATCGAGTTTGAGGACATAGTCACCCTGGAAAAGCTGGGCGGGTTTGTGACCAAGGGCCTCTCGCGCGAGCCGATGGTCGGCAACCCGCCGCCGCGCCTGTTTGAAACCGCCGCCGGCATGCTGAACTCGATTGGCCTGCAGAACATCGGTGCGCGCGCATTCATCGAGGAAAAGCTGCCCCGGCTGGCCGCGAAGAAGAACGTGATAGTGATCGCCAACGTCTTTGGCTACTCGCGCGAGGAATACAAAGAGACGATCCAGATACTGAATGAAGCCGAGGGCATTGCCGCCTATGAGCTGAACGTCTCATGCCCCAACACCCACCAGGGCGGCATGGTGTTTGGCACCGACCGTTCGCTGCTGGAAGAGCTGGTGGCCACCTGCAAGTCGGCGGCGCGGCGTCCGCTGATTGTAAAACTCTCACCCAATGTAACCAGCATCGCCGCCATGGCCAAGTCGGCGGAGAATGCCGGCGCCGACGCTATCTCACTGGTGAACACGTTCGTCGGCATGGCGATTGACGCGAAGACGCGCAAGCCCCGCATCTCGAATGTTACCGCCGGGCTGAGCGGGCCGGCGATCAAGCCGATCGCGCTGCGCATGGTATATGAAGCCGCGCACACAGTGGAAATTCCCGTGATCGGCATGGGCGGCATTACCACGGCGGAAGACGCAGTGGAGTTCATGCTGGCCGGCGCGGCCGCGGTCCAGGTGGGCACAGCGAATTTCTGGGACCCCTGCGCCACCGAAAAGATTGTTGACGGCCTGCAGCGCTGGTGCTTCGAAAACCGTGTCCAACGCATCACTGACCTGGTGGGCGGACTGGAAGGATGAACGAGGGATTGGCTGAATTTGCCACGTTCCTGAACTACTCATCTACCAAATTGCCAATTTAACCAACGCCAATTACCCAATCACCGTTGTCTGGTTGTGAGTTGCTCATCCCCACCGGATCCAGCAGCTCTGCTTTCCGCATTTCCAAAGTACAACCCCGGCAGCTCTGCCGTATTCGAATCAAACAGTCGAGGCCGGCGCGTCCGGACTTTTATTTCTGTAATGGATTTTTATTTCCGTATAGGGAGAAACAACATGAAACGCATACTCACGCTTGCAGGTCTCTCGCTGACGCTGCTGGCAGCGCCCGTGTTCGGGCAACGCGGGCTGGATTCGGCCGCGGAACGGGCGGTCAAGATCACGCAGGGCCCTGAAATCAGGGACAACCGGGGAACCTCAGCCACTCTGGAGTGGGAGACGAACTCAGCCGGAGCCAACCACGTGCGCTATCGCGAGGCGGGCGGCAACCGGCAATGGCAGTCGGCTTACCACCAGGGAGGCGGCACGCACCATGTGCTGCAGCTCACCGGCCTGGAGCCGGGACGCACCTATGAATACCAGATCCTTACCCGCGACGGCGACGTGCGCAAAGAAGGACAGTTCAGGGCTGAAGGCCATGGACGCGACAACGACCGCGACAGGGACCGTGACAAGGATCACGATAAGGATCGCGACAAGCACTAAAGTCGTTCCGAACTATTCTGAAAACCAACAAAACCTTCTCTGGCTCGCGGCACTAAATCGCTCGACCAGAGAAGGTTTTTGCGCTCCCTGTTTTGTGCGAAACGAACTCCCGCTACTCTGCTACGGGATCTCGGCTGCTTGCGCAGCTCTGCTTATCCCACTCTGGTGGGCCAACCCCACGGTCTGTAGGACCTTCGAACTAAGTAAGTTGCTAAATCATGCGCATTCTGCGATGCGCGTTTCAACGGCACCCCGCTTCGCCGGCGCAAAATTTTTTACGGTATTTTTTTCTCTGTATAGGAGACCACAAGACTATGAAACGCACACTCACACTCTTGGGCTTGTCGCTGATGCTTACCGCAGCGCCATTGTTCGCACAAAAAGCCATGGACCAGGCTAACGAGAAAGCGGTCCAGATCACGCAAGGGCCGAACATCACCAACATTTCGGGAACCTCGGCCACGATCAACTGGACCACCAACTCAAGCGCCGCCAACCATGTGCGCTATCGCGTGGCTGGAAGCAACAGCGCGTGGCAGACCGCAACGCATCCAGGCGGAGGCACCAGCCACTCCCTGCAGCTCACAGGCCTGCAGCCGGGAAAGACCTATGAGTGGCAGATTCTGACAACCGACGGCGACCTGCGTACCTCGGGACAATTCCAGTCAGCGGCCACCGCCGCCGGCACCGCGCCGGA
Organism: Candidatus Angelobacter sp.; assembly: GCA_035762225.1. Taxonomy (GTDB): domain Bacteria; phylum Acidobacteriota; class Terriglobia; order Terriglobales; family Acidobacteriaceae; genus Angelobacter. The sequence goes on along the minus strand of DASTPO010000113.1, from coordinate 6,855 downwards.
CGTGAATTCCGGTGCAGCAACCGCCGGAGCAGCGCCATCCACGGGCACGGGCGACGTCGCTACGGGGCCGAAAGTACCGCTTTATCGTTCGGTCAGCACCACGAACGACGGCCATCTTTACACCACCAACGCCGGCGAGGAGAATGCCAATGGCTTCAGAGCAGAAGGCGTATCCGGCTACGTGATGAGTTCCCAGGGCAGCGGGACGGTGCCGCTCTATAAACTGACCAACGCGAAAAAGGACACGATCCTGACCACCGATGCCAACTTCCGCGCGCAGGCGCAGAGCCAGGGTTACACAGATGGCGGCATCGTGGGTTATGTGGCCAGTTCGCAGCAGCCGGGCACAGAGCCGCTCTACCAGCTCAGCAGCAGTGATGGAGCCAGCCACCTCTATACCACCAATTCCGGGGAGCGCGGCCAGATCATCGGAAAAGGATGGAAAGACCAGGGCACGATCGGATATGTCTGGACGCAGCAATAGTTCAGGCCATCGGATCTTGACTGAGGGAGCAAGGATTGGCCGGTTGAAGTTGAACCGGCGCGAGCGACGAAACGGAAGCCACCTGCGTTCAGGTGGCTTTCGCTTTTCCGCAAGCCGTGAATTGAATCAGCGTTCTTTCAGAAATTCCTGGGTGATTTCCGGCAGCTTTTCCCGTATCTGGCTGGGCAGGCGGTCATGCAGGCGGCGGGCTTGTATGCGGGCGACGTCAGCCACCACCACCGGAGCCGGCGTGGCAACGGCCACAATCAGCCAGACGACGCTGAAGAAAAGAAAACCGGCAAGCGCGATCAGCTCAAGTACCAGGGCATGCCGCGGCGAAAAGTGCCGCACTGCGCCAAAAGCAACCAGAAACACCACCGCCGAGACGCTGGCGACGATCATCAGTCCGATATCGATGGTGCGGTGCAGTACCTGGCGGGAGTGGCAGTGTGCACATTCAGCCAGATGAGCTTCGTAGTCCCCACGCATCTCCGCCGCCAGGCCGGAGATGTCATATCTCCATCCCGCTAAAATATCGCCCACGACTCTATCGGTACACGTATTGCTCATCGACTTGCCTGGATTCGCAGCCCTTAAAAATGAAGTATGGGACTATTCTTATCCCGGATTAAGGGGTTCGTACAGGTATATTCTCACCCCAGGCAGAGTGGTTGCAATGGCTGGTCCTGGCGGGCCAGCACGATGGAGCACGACTGGAACAGGTTCAGACGCCCTCCCAGGGCCTGGTAGGCCGATTCGCGCGCCAGTTCAGGATGGTTGTTGTGCTCGGAAAGGTGGGCCAATACCAGGAAAGCCGCCTGCGCGTCGTAGTCGCGGGAGAAGAATTCGGCCAGCGCGGTGTTCGATAGATGGCCTTTTTTGTTCATGATCCGCTGCTTCACCATCCAGGGATACGGCCCGGTACGCAGCATCTCCAGGTCATGGTTTGATTCGATCATCAGCCCGTCACAGCCCCGCAGCGCGTCTTTCACATTGGCGCTCAGGTAGCCCAGGTCGGTCACAATTCCGAACTTCACCCCATCGGCGCGGAAGGTAAAGCCGCATGGGTCCACTGCGTCATGCGAGGTGGTAAAAGTGCTTACCGTAATGTCTCCGACGCAGAAACTCCGGCCCGCGTGGAAATGCTCCAGGCGCTCCAGGCGGGCGGGCTTCCCATCTGCATCTTTGGTTGCGCGGCGCCAGCTCTGGTAGGTGGCCTCGGTCACGTAGACCGGGACTTTCAGCTTGCGCGCCAGCACCTGCAGCCCGGACACATGGTCCTGGTGCTCGTGGGAGATGACGATTGCTTTAAGCTTCTGCGGGTCCTCGCCCGCCGCTTTCATGCGCTTGAGCGTCTCTTTGCAGGAGAGCCCCGCATCCACCAGGATGCTCGCCCGCTCGCTGGAGAGCACGGTAGAGTTTCCTCTACTGCCGCTCGCCAGGATGGTCATCCGCATCGCCACTACCCGCAGCATAACGGCAATAGGCCGCGCAGGGGAGTAGCAAAGTAGTTAACAGCAAGGAAAACCCGGCCGGGATTGCCAGAACTGGCCTTCTCCCTACTTCATTCGCACGTCCACCAGCATCTCTTTGTTCGCGCTGTTCGCGCATTCCAGGTACGTCCACACCTTCGGCGGGTCGGCGCGATAGCCGGCGGCAATCCGGTCCAGGATGTCGGCCACCGTCGCGTTCTTTACCTCAACGATCATCGGCGGCGATATCGCCTTCCGCGCGGTCTCCGGGCGACTGGCAAAGCGGACATGGTTGCGGCGCAGGAAGACCCTCACCTCGGGCGTGCGCCACAATACCGCCATCACGCCATCGGGCTCGCGGTCTTCCACGATGTGAAATTCGCGGACGCGCACGCGCAGCAGCCTGGCCGTGGCCGTGCTGTCACCCACGCGCACGCCGCTCGCGGGCGACTCGCGCCAGTAGATGTTCTGGTATTTGGCTGAAACTTCGGCCAGGGCTTTATCCATGGGCTCCAGCGTGACCGGACGCGGCAGGGAATATTTCTCGCTTATCCCGCGCGGGCCGCAGTCGCCGCGCAGCACCACTCCGCCCTGGCGATGTGCGGTCTTGAGGATGCGCACCGCGACAGTGGAAAGATCGTCGCCCGGCTGGTCTTTGGCAGCGGCGGGCGATGCGGCCGCGCCGGCTGGTGTCGGAGAACTCTGTGCGGGCGCTTCCGCCGCAGGCTTGCGGCAGCCGCACAACGCCAGCGCCAGACAGGCAAGCGCCAGGAAGGTTTTTGGGGAATACATGTTCGTATGCATGGGCACAATGGCTGGGTGCAGAATAAACGCGCCTGTTTGCGGCGCGAAAGTAGCAAACTGGCTACGGCGAGACCGGTACTGATTGATAACCGTATTTCCCCATCATTTTTGTGGACGGTCCGGGCCTGCGGCTCACCCATGATAGATTTGGATTGCTTTGAGCGGGGTCCGCATCCAGGCCGTGATTCCCGCATCGAATAACAGACGGAGGCAACTGCATGCCCGCTGAACTGGCTACCATCAGCCGTGACGAGCTGAAGAAAAAGCTGGACCGAAAAGACTACTTCTTTCTAGTGGAGACGCTGGCGCCGGAGTATTACAACCACACCCACCTGCCCGGGGCCATCAACCTGCCTCCCGACAAGGTGCGCGAAATGGCTCCTACACTGCTGCCGGAAAAGACCGCCGACATCGTGGTCTACTGCGCCAAGCCCACCTGACACGCCTCAGAAAACGCTGCCCGTGAACTGGCGGCCATGGGATACACCCACGTGCGTGATTATTCCGGCGGCAAAGAAGACTGGATCCACGCCGGACTGCCCACCGAAGGCAAAGGCAACCATCACCCTGCGGGATGAGAGAACTCGCAAAAGTTAGAAGCGGAGCCACAGAGGCACATGCCTACGCGAGCAAATGCGCTCGGCTCGCCGGCGACAGGCCCGCGCCGGGCGATCGCGTTCTCGCACCGTTCGTCCCCTTACTTTGGTTACCTTTTACCCGGACCGGCATTGGATAACAATGTGCGGATGGCAAGCGCAACCAGTTATGAATTAAAGCCGGACACAGTCGACGCCATCGCCGCCGGCCGGGTACGGTTTATCGAGCATGCCGGCAGGCGCGTTCTATTTATCAATTATTCGCACTGCGACGTGGCCATGCTGAAAGCCGTGGCCGAAGAAGGCCACCGGGTGATCGCCCGCGAGCAGCCCAACTCGGTGCTGACGCTGAATGACGTGACTGGCACCACATTCGATAAAGAGTCGGTTGCGGTGCTGCAGGCCAAGGTGGCCGACAACGCGCCTTACGTGCGTCGCGCTGCCGTGATCGGCATCAACGGGCTGCAACGCCTGATCTATGAAGGTGTGCAGGCTTTTTCACGGCGCCGCATCCCGCTGTTTGAGACCCGCCAGGAAGCCCTGAGCTGGCTGGTCCGGGATTAACTGCTCGCCCGTTGCATCAAACCTCCATTATCCGCAAGCAAACTAGTTGAGTACGGCTCAGTCTCCTGCTAGAGTTTTAGCGCTAGCGACCCCCTTGAAAAATTCTGTTTTGTCAGGAGCCTAACCATGTCGCGAATATTCCGCTTGATCTGCACTCTGCTTCTTTTGACCTTGAGCTGCGCCGCGCAAACTTCCGGCAAGAAACGCGTTGCTGTGCTCGATTTTGATTACGGCACCGTCCAGTCTTACGTTTCTTCCATCTACGGCAGCAACCAGGACGTGGGCAAGGGCATTACCGATATGCTGGTGGAGCAACTGGTGAAGGGCGGCAAATATTCGGTGATCGAGCGCAAGGCCCTGGATAAAATCCTGTCGGAGCAGAATTTTTCCAACAGCGACCGCGCCAACCCGGCAACCGCGGCCAAGATCGGCCAGATCCTGGGTGTGGACGCCATCATCATGGGCTCCGTCACCAAGTTCGGGCGCGATGATAAAAGCAAGGCCATTGGCGGCGGCGGTTTCGCGCCCCGCGGCTTTGGCCTGGGCGGAATTAAGCGCAATGAATCCAAGGCTGTTTGCGCCATCAGCGCGCGCCTGGTTGATACCACCACCGGAGAGATACTCGCGGCGGTCACCGGCGAGGGCGAAAGCAAGCGGTCCGGGACCTCTCTGATTGGTGCGGGAGCGGGAACAGGTGGCGGCGGCGTTGGCGGCTTTGACACCCACGCTTCCAATTTTGGCCAGACGCTGCTGGGTGAAGCCGTGACCCAGGCCGTATCCCAGGTGGGAACGGAGCTGGGAGCGTCAGCCTCGACTCTTCCCACGCGTAAAGTTGATGTTTCGGGGATTGTGGCGGATGTGAGCGGCAACACGCTGATCATCAACGTAGGCAGCAAGACCGGATTGAAAGTCGGCGACAAGCTGGAGATCAGCCATGCCGGCCGCCAGATCAAGGATCCCACCACCGGCAAGGTGCTGAAGACCATTACCACCAAGATCGGTGACGCCACCGTGACCGAAATTGACGCCGATTCAGCCACGCTCAGCTTCAACGGCACAGCCGCGGCCAAGGTCGGCGACGTAGCCAAGACACCGCAACAATAAGGCGATCGCGTAACAAAAGTTTAACGGGGGCATGTTTCGTCGCTGCGAACATGCCCCTTTTGCTATTTCGGGTCGTAGCGGGGCCATATGCCACGGCTGTGACGACGTGAGCCGCGCGGGTCGCCCCAACCGGTCATCGCAATGCGGGGCAGGGTACAGCTGGACCTCTTGTGACGGTCCCTCTCCCGCAATTCCACAAATCATTTATCATCATAAGACTGCCGGAACGCGCGGGTGCCTGCTGGGACGACCCGCGAATGGGCTTGGGGCTGACAGTCATGGAAAAGAAACAAGTTGAAAATTTCAAGAAGCGCCTTCTCGAGAGCCAGCAGCAGCTGCGCCACACGCTGGATCGGACCACCGCAACCAAGGACGATGCCCTGCATGATTTTGGCCGCGATGAAGGCGACCGCGCCAATGCCTCGCAATCCAAGGAGATGACGTTTCTGCAGGCAGCGCAGGCCCGTGGCCTGATCTCGCTGATTGAAGGCGCGCTTGGCCGCATCAGCAACGGCACCTTCGGCGAGTGCCTGAATTGCGGACAGGAGATCAGCCAGAATCGCCTGACCGCCGTTCCCTGGAGCCGCTACTGCATCACCTGCCAGGAATTGATCGAAGACCAGAGCTAAGCTGCTGCACGCGCTTTTTGCTCCCGCATTTTTCTGCCCGAGACATAAAAAACGCCGCCTGTTTCCAGGCGGCGCATGCAAGCAATCAACGGTTAATTGATTGTCAGTACAACATTGACAGAGTGGACAAGGTTCCCGCTCGTGCCGGTGATGGTGATCGGGTAATTGCCCTGCTTGGCATTGTTGGCGATAGTGAACGTCAAGGTTGAATTGCCGTTGCCTCCGTTCACAGTGGTTGGATTCAGCGTGCCGGTCGCGCCGCTGGGCAGTCCGGTCAAGCCGAGGTTGACGTTTCCGTTGAACCCGTTGGTTCCCGCCACACTCACCGTAACCGATCCGGTCTTGCCGCGCTTCACCGTGATTCCGCCCACCACGTTGAGATTGAAATCTCCCGGCGTGGCTGGGTTCACGATCAGTTGCACGGTCACGGAGTGCACAATCGCTCCGCTGGTTCCTGTGACCACCAGGTTATAGACCCCGGGAGGAGTCGTGGACGCGGTTGTCACCGCCAGGTTTGAGTTTCCGGCGCCAGTGATGGATGAAGGTGTGAGCGTGCCGGTTGCGCCAGCCGGAATTCCGCTGACACTCAAAACCACCACACCTGTGAATCCATTGATGCTCGAGACGGAGATTCCATAGCCGGTGTTCTGGCCAGGAAGCACCGTTTGTGAAGCGATGCTCGCATTCATGCTGAAATCACCCGCGGCGGTGATTACCAGCGTGACCTGCGTGCTGTGCGTCAGGGTGCCGTCGCTGCCGGTAATGGTCAGCGTGTAGGTCCCGGGCGTGGTGCTGATTGATGTGCTCAGGTTCAGCGCCGTCGAACCCGAATTTGTCAGGCTGGCGGGGTTGAACGTGGCGGAGACGCCGGCAGGCAGGCCGCTGACGGAGAATGAGACCGTCCCGGCATAACCGGCCAGTGGCGTGAGCGAAACGGTGTAGCTGGTCGGCGCGCCCTGATTGATCGTCTGCGATGACGGCGCTGCCGTGATCGAAAAATCAGGGGTTGAAACCACCAGCGTGGCGGACGTTGTGTGCGTGAGCCCGTTGGCCGCGTCGTTTCCGGTGATGGTCAGAGCATAGCTGCCGGGCTGCGTTGGTGTTGCCAGCACGATTGCCAGAGTTGACGATCCCGAGCCCGTGAGCGTAGCCGGCGTGAAGCTGGCGGTTGCGCCCACCGGCAATCCGGCAATGCTGAAGCT
>DASTPO010000112.1:0-13122 GCA_035762225.1 Candidatus Angelobacter sp. | reverse complement strand
GTATCCGGCGTGGGTACCGGCGGCACCCTGACCGGTGTGGGCGAATTTATCAAGCCCAAGAAGGCCAGCTTCCAGATTGTGGCGGTGGAACCATCAGATTCGCCGGTGCTTTCCGGGGGCGCGCCTGGTCCGCACAAAATCCAGGGAATCGGCACCGGCTTTGTGCCGGACGTTTTGCGCACGGAGCTGATCAATGAAGTCCTGACGGCAACGCTGGACGAGTCGCTGGACACGGCGCGGCGGATGGCCAAGGAAGAAGGCATCTTCATCGGCATCTCCGGCGGCGCGGCGGTTTCGCAGGCCTTGAAGGTGGCCAATCGCGAAGAAAATGCCGGCAAGCTGATTGTGGTGATCGTTCCCGATTTTGGCGAACGCTATCTCAGCACCGTTCTCTTCCAGGGCTTGAAGGACCAGGCAGCAGGCTTGCCAACCGTGGACGCGGATGTGGACACATTCTTCATGATGAAGTCGGCGTAACCCGGGCTTCTGGTACCAACTAAGCTACGCGAGGCGAGGGCGTCTTCACGTCCCTCGCCTTCGAGTTTCAGTTGCCGGAGAACCCCGCGACTGATTCACCTTCTCTGCCAGGCCAGACGCGCTCCCAGTCCGATGAAAACCAGCCCAGTAAGCCATTGCTGGATCCGGGCGAAGCGCGCATTGCGGCGCAGCAATTCGCCCAGCGTTCCTCCGGCGCAGGCGACCGCAAGATTTACCAGGGTTCCGCCTAAGTTAAAGATGAGGCCAAGCAGCAGGATTTGCAGGACCACGCTGCCGCGACGCGCGTCAATGAATTGGGGCAGAAAAGCGAGAAAGAAAATCGCGACCTTGGGATTGAGCACATTGGTGATGACGCCCTGGTAAAAAATCCTGTCCAACCCTTCCGGGCTGAGTGACGGTTCCGTGAGTTGGGTAGCGCGCTGGCGCAGGATCTTGATGCCGAGATAGAAGAGATAGGCGGCGCCGGCATAGCGCACCGCGTTGAAGGCCACAGGCGAGGAACGCAGCAGCGCTGCGACGCCGAAGGCGGCTGCCAGTATATGCGCCCAGCAGCCCGCAAAAATGCCCAGGGCAGAGACGATTCCGGCGCGGCGTCCCTGGCCAACGCTGCGTCCGGCAACATAGAGCATGTCCGGACCCGGAGCGATGTTGAGCATCAACGCGGCAATCAAAAATGTAAAAAAAGCAGCTCTATCCGGCATAGGCGTATGTGACAGCAATCTAGCAGATGCCGGTCGCGTTGGTTCGATGAAAATAATTGGATCGGATTGCCGCAAGGGGCCGCAGTAAACACTACTCGACCATCGGCGATCCAACATAGAATTGCATCATCCATGTCTGTAATCAGCTTGCTCGGATTTGCCGCCGGTGCGCTCACTACGCTTTCTTTTGTCCCGCAGGTTCACAAGGCCTGGACGAGTAAGCGCTGCCATGATCTCTCCTGGGGCATGCTCTTCACCTTCAGCGGCGGCGTGGTGCTTTGGCTGGTTTATGGTGTGTCGCTCCGTGCGGCGCCCATTATTGTGGCCAACGCCCTGACGCTCGCCTTGCTGGTGACAATTATGGTGCTAAAAGTCCGTTATCGTGGCCGGTAGAGACCAGGTTCTGATCATCGGTGGCTGCATTCGATAGACTATTTTGTGGGCACTTCTGAAATCATTCTTCTGTTTGGCGCTGCGCTGCTGGGAGGCCTGGTCAATTCTGTGGCCGGCGGCGGCGGGTTCGTAGCGTTTCCGGCCTTGTTGTTTACCGGAATGCCCTCTATCAATGCCAATGCAACAAACACCGTCGCCTTGTGGCCCGGAACACTCGCATCGACCGGCGCGTACCGCAAGGCGCTGAGCCCAGAGCTGCTGAAACGCATTCTGCCTTTGATTGTGATCACGTTTCTCGGCAGCATTGTGGGTTCCACCTTGCTGCTGAAGACGCGGGTATCCACCTTTGACAAACTGGTCCCCTGGCTATTGCTGGGGGCAACTCTACTGTTCAGCTTCGGAGGAAAAGTCACAGCGTTCGTCAATCGACATCATTCGGAGGGCGGACCGTCGCTGGGACGGGTGGTCAGGATCACCTTCCTTCAGCTATGCGTTGCGGTTTACATAGGCTATTTTGGCGGAGGAGCTGGGATCGTGATGCTCGCTCTGCTGTCCATGATGGGCATGGAGAACATCCACAGCATGAACGGCCTGAAGACACTGCTGGCTACATGCGGCAATGCGGTTGCAGTCGTAGTCTTCATTTTTGCCCGGGCGGTATTCTGGCCGCAGGCGCTGCTCATGGTTGTAGGCTCTTCATTGGGAGGATATGCCGGGGCCTGGTTCGCGCAGAAGATGGACACCAGGACCGTGCGCTTTGTGGTGATCGCAATTGGATTCACCATGACTTCTTACTTCTTCTGGCGCGTCTACTGGCGAAGTCACTGATCGGTGCACCCCTTAAAGTTTGACCGAAGCCGTTCTATCACGTTAAAATTACAAGGTTTGCCACTGGTGGATATTCCTGCCTGTTTGAGCAAGGTTGCGGAGCAATCTTACAAGTTATTTAAGTCCTTTCCAGCCAAGAGGTTGGAATGGGGATGGAGAGCGTTATGTACGCGGTGATTCGCGCCGGGGGGAAGCAATATCGTGTCGCTCCCGGAGACGTTGTAAAAATGGAAAAGCTGCCAGCCGCTGATGGCGACGTCGTTGAATTCAATGACGTGCTTGCGGTTTCGGCCCAGGAAGGCACCATTGGTCCGGGAACCGGCGCGGTGGTCAGCGGCCAGGTGATGGAAGGCGGCAAGGCCGACAAGATTCTGGTCTTCCACTTTAAGCGCAAGAAGCAATACAAGAAAATTTACGGCCATCGCCAGCCGTTCACCGCGGTAAGGATCACTGAGATCGCATTCGACGGTGAGCGCTATGCCGCGCCCGATCTTCCAGCCCGCAAGCCGAAAAAAGCCAAGCCCGCGGAAGCCGAGGGCGGAGCTGCGAAGCCGGCTAAAGGAAAGTCGAAGAGCAAGCCCAAGGCAGCCAAAAAGAGCGCAAAGAAGCCCGCCGCTAAAGGCAAGAAGAAGAAATAAAACAGGCTTGACGGCCTGAGAACAAGACAAGGATTTGTTATGGCACACAAAAAAGGTTTAGGAAGTTCCAGAAACGGTCGCGATTCCAACGCCCAGCGGCTTGGCGTGAAGGCTTTTGGCGGGCAGCTTGTACCTGGCGGCACCATCATTGTCCGCCAGCGCGGCACGCGCATTAAGCCCGGAGCGAACGTGGGTCGCGGCAAGGACGATACTCTTTTTGCCAAGGTCACCGGCACCATCAAATTTGTCGACAAAGGCGGCAACGGCCGTTACGTGGTGGTAGAACCCGCGGAGTCGGCTAAGGCCTAGCTGATTTTGAGACGTCAGTAAAACTCCAAAGCCCCGTCTTCTGGCGGGGCTTTAGATTTTTTCTCGTCATTCCCGGCGCACAGGCGATGCTTTCGCATTCAACCTTCCAGAGGGCTTTGCCAGCGAAACCGAACCCCTGGTACGTTGTGCTTTGTCATTGGTTTTCGTCGTCGCCGGCTGCGCCGTGCCGGCAGTCTGTGCCGAATGTGATTTGCTGGAGTGGCCCTTCTTTTCTGTAGCACGGGCCTTGGCAACAGTTGACTTCGACGTTGTGGTTGTTGACGATTGGTGCAGGCGCGCTCCCGGTTTCTTCGCGGGAAGAGACGGCCTGGTCTCGGCTTTTGCCGGCTGATCGAAATGATCGGGGTTGATCTCAAACTGCGCGAATGCCGGCGCTGCCAAGAGCAGAAGGAACAGACCGAGTGGGGCCGACATATGATACCTGACTAACATTTCCATGACACACTTCTCCCATAGACACATAGGTCGTTCATTGTTGATTTTGTGGTTGCGCCCGCCTCGCAGAAGTGGCTTACTGAACGAGCAGGGGCAAAATCAAGGGAGTTCCAGCAGCCTTCCGCCATTGAAGCGGGCGGCTCAGACTGGATGCGTCTTACGTTAAAGTGCTGGAGAAGACGCGATTGTTACATGTTTTTCGCGTAAGATTGGCTCGCTGAAGTTAACGGATTCTCATGCAGTATCTGGCTCACATCCCGCAGCCGCCGCTGAGCGATTTTGTGGAGCTCTTCTGGTTTTACGACGGCTTTCTTTCCGGGCCGCATGAAAAAGAACGCCTGATGCCCGACGGCACAGTGGAACTGGTGATCAACCTTCGCCAGGATGAAGCCCGGATTTACGATCGGAAAAATCTGGAGAGATGCGCGCGATTGCCGGGCAGCCTGGTATGCGGTCCGCATTCGAGTTTCTTCGTCATCGACACGCAGCAACAGGCTTCCGTAATCGGAATCCATTTCAAGCCCGGCGGATCATTTCCGTTTTTCAGGCTGCCAGTGGATGAGCTGCATAACCAGCACGTCTCACTGGAAGATCTCTGGGGAGCAGAAGCCGGATTGTTGCGGGAGCGAATTCTGGCGGCTGCCACGCCGCGGGAAAAATTCCAGCTGCTGGAGTCGTGCCTGACGGCGCGCGCGATCAGGCCGCTGGAGCGCCACCGTGCCGTTGATTGTGCGCTGGGCCTGTTTCGCAACATCCACACCGCGCCCGCAATCGCCGTGGTCGCAGACGACATCGGAATCAGCTCGCGCCGCTTTATCCAGCTGTTTAGCGATCAAGTCGGGCTTACGCCCAAAGTGTTTTGCCGCGTCCGCCGCTTCCAACGCGCGTTGCACAGACTCAACGGCGGCGGCCCGATCGAATGGGCTGATTTGGCTGCTGCCTGCGGGTATTTTGATCAGGCTCATTTTATCCACGATTTCCGCGAGTTCTCCGGCATTACTCCTACCGCTTATCTGGCGGCCAAGACGGAGCATATGAATCACGTTCCTATTCTGGAGCGGTGAGGTCAAATTTTTACAATACAACCTGCCGCGTCAACGCGAAGAATGCTGCATGGCAATAAAATTTAAACCAATGAGATTAAAGGAGAGCAGTATGGCAAACGCAGTAAAACCAATTCCTGATGGCTACCACAGTGTGACGCCTTATCTGGTGATCAAAGGTGCGGCTGCGGCGATCGACTTCTATAAGAAAGCTTTTGGCGCTGTCGAGGTCATGCGCATGCCACAGCCCGATGGGAGGATCGGGCATGCGGAGTTGAAGTTCGGCAATTCGCACGTCATGATGGCCGACGAGTTTCCGGAAATGGACGTGGTTGGCCCAAAAACCCTGGGCAATTCATCAGTAGGCCTCCTGCTCTACGTTGACGATGTGGACAAGACGGTTGAGCGGGCTGTCGGGCTGGGCGCGACCATCAAAAAGCCGGTGGCGGACCAGTTTTACGGCGACCGCACGGGCACGGTGGAGGATCCGTATGGCCACAAGTGGACCGTAGCCCGGCACATGGAGGACGTCTCGCCCGAGGAGATGCAGCGGCGGATGGCCGCAATGAGCAAATAGTTCCCCCAGATCCACGTCCCGCCCCGCGCCTGCGCGGGGTGTCTTACGTTACGGCGAATCCGCACATCGACCTGTACAATCAATAGATAAGCATGTTTATTGATGAAGCAATCATTCGCATCAAGGCCGGCAACGGCGGCAATGGATGCATGGCTTTTCGGCGGGAGAAATTTGTCCCGCGCGGCGGCCCCTCGGGCGGTGACGGTGGCCGCGGGGGTGACATTGTTATGGAATCCAGCGAACGCCACAATACGCTGGTCCATTTCCGTTTTAATCCGGAATACAAAGGCGAGCGCGGGCGCCACGGCGAAGGCTCCAACTGCACGGGCCGTGACGGCGAAAGCGTTGCGCTGAAGGTTCCGGTGGGGACCATTGTCTATGACAACGCGACGGGCGAGCTTTTGCACGATTTTTCTCAGCCCGATGAGCGGATTGTGGTCGCGCATGGCGGACGTGGCGGCCGGGGGAACCAGCACTTTGCCACCAGCACGCACCAGGCGCCTACCGAGCACGAGCAGGGCTTTCCCGGAGAGGAAAAAACCCTGCGCCTGGAGCTGAAGCTGCTGGCCGATGTGGGTCTGGTGGGCTATCCCAATGTCGGCAAGTCAACTCTGGTGTCACGCATTTCTGCCGCCAAGCCCAAGATTGCCGACTATCCATTCACCACCCTCCAGCCTAATTTGGGCGTGGTGACCATCGGCGAGATGCCGCATGAGGACAGTTACGTGGTCGCCGACATTCCCGGCCTCATTGAAGGCGCGCATACCGGCACGGGTCTGGGCATCCAGTTTTTGCGCCATATTGAGCGTACGCGGGTTCTGGCCCATCTGATCGATGTTTCTGATGCCAGCGGCCGGCCCGATCCGGTTGCGGACTTCAAGGTCATCATGGAAGAACTCAAGAGTTTCGGTGCCGGCCTGGAAAAAAAACCGATGGTTTTGGTGGCGTCGAAGATTGATGTAGCGAATCCGGAGAAAGTGGCCAAGCTGCGAAAGCACGCCAAAAAGTTGAAGCTGGCTCTTTACGAGATCTCGGCGGTGACGGGGCAGGGCATTCCTGAGCTGAAATATGCGCTGGGCAAGCGGGTGGCGGAAATCCGTACAGGCACGCAAAGCGAAGAGCATCGAGCGCCAAAAAAAGATGTGGGATCAAGTCGCAAGGCCAAGAAGAAAGCGGAAGCGGTGAAACGCATCTCCAAGCAGGCGGCTTTCAGGAAAAGGCAGAGCAGATAGCATGAAGATTGCGCTATTTGGCGGTACTTTCGATCCCGTGCATCTCGGCCATCTGGCGGTAGCGCGCGCGGCTGCGGAAAAGTTTGATCTGGGCCGCGTGTATTTTGCGCCCGCCGACCTGCCACCGCACAAGCAAAAACGCCGCCTGGCTGATTTTCAGCACCGCTTCGCCATGCTGGCGCTGGCCACGGCGGAAGATCCTCGCTTCGTTCCTTCATTGCTCGATGCCCATACCGGCCAGCCGAATTATTCCCTGGAAACCGTGCGCCGGCTCAAAAGCACGCTCAAGAAGTCTGACAAGCTTTATTTCTTAATCGGCATTGACGCGTTCAAGGACATCAGCACGTGGTACAAGCCGGTGGAGTTGTTGTCAGAAGTTGAGTTCATTGTGGTGAGCCGACCCGGCCACTCGCTGGCAGATGTCGGAAAAGCGCTTCCGCTGTCACTGCGCCCCACTGAGCTGATGCTGCGCACCATGCGACTGCAGGAAGCCGAAGGAACGGTCGCTTTGATGGGGGCGACCATTCATCTTCTGGGCGCGGTGCGCGAAAAAGTTTCTTCCACCCAGATCCGGGCGGTAGCCGGCAAGCCGGTGAAGCAGCTCAGCCGCTATGTGCCGCGGCTGGTGGCTGAGTACATCAAGAAAGAGCGCCTGTACCTTGGCAGCCTTGCGATGGAAAGAGACGGCGCGAGCGCTGACAAAGTGCTATCTTTTCAAGAAGGCCGGCAGCATGGAGCCGCTGGCAGGAGTCATAAGAACGGATGAGTTTACAGACCAGGCAGCAAGTGGCGCTCGCAGTCAGGGCCATTGAAGACAAAAAGGGAGAAGACGTCGCCATTCTGGAGATGGACCGGAGCAGCGGCGCTTTTACCGACTATTTCATCGTGTGCTCGGGGACCAATCCCCGCCAGATTCAGGCCATTGCGGACGATGTCCAAAAACAGCTCTCCGACGCCGGCCAGAGGCCCAACAGCGTCGAGGGTTACACCCAGGCGGAATGGGTGCTGCTGGATTATGTTGATTTCGTGTTGCACATATTCTCCGAGCGGGCGCGCAAATTTTATGACCTGGAACGGTTGTGGAAGTCGGCCAAAAAATTGAGTCCCGCTGATCTGGCAAAAAAGCCTGCGGCCAGAAAGAAAACCAAGGCCGTCTCCGCCAAGGCTGCGAAAAAGAACCTGAAGCCAAGGGTCGCGGCGCGTGCCGCATCGCGAAAGCCGGCAAAGAAGAAAGCGCGGAAGTCGGCGTGAAGCTGCAAATCGCCTGGATCGGCAAAACCAGGGAACCTGCAATTCGCGCGCTGACGGAAGAATATCTGCAGCGCATCTCCCGCTTCCTGTCCACAGAGTCCCACGAGATGAGCAATGAGGCGGCTCTGCTGGACCTGGCTTCCAGCACGGCCGGTCGAACGGCGCCGGTGCTGGTTCTGCTTGACGCACGCGGACGCCAGTTTACTTCAGAGGAGTTTGCCGGACTGCTCCGCGACCAGCAGGACCGTGGCACGCAGAACCTGTTTTTCGCCGTCGGCCCTGCGGATGGGTTCAGCGATAAGGCTCGTGGCGCAGCCGACCTGATTCTCTCATTCGGCAAAATGACCCTGGCCCATGAACTGGCGCGGGTGGTTCTTCTGGAGCAGGTCTATCGAGCATTTACAATCTTAAAGGGCCATCCGTACCATACCGGCCATTGAGTATGAACGACGTTCACCGCGGTCTCATCATCGTGAATACCGGGCCGGGCAAGGGCAAGACCACCGCCGCCATGGGGACGGCCCTGCGCGCGGTGGGCAACGGCATGAAGGTGCTGATGCTCCAATTCCTCAAGGGTTCGTGGCATTACGGAGAGCTGGATGCGGTGAAGGCCTTCGGCGACAACTTTGTCATGAAACAGATGGGCCGCGGGTTTGTGAAGGTCGGCGGCGCGGAGACTGATCCCGAAGACATCCGCCTGGTCGAAGAGGCGTGGCGGGAGGCGCAGGAAGAGATCATGTCCGGCAAGTGGGATTTGGTGGTGCTGGATGAGATCAACTACGCAATTACCTACGGCATGCTCGACCCGGCCAGGGTGGTGGAGACTCTAAAGAGCAAACCTGAACGGGTGCACGTAATCTTGACGGGGAGGAACGCCCATCCGACAATCATTGAGTTGGCCGATACCGTCACGGAGATGAAGCAGGTAAAGCACGCCTATGAAAAAGGCGTGCTGGCCCAGCGGGGAATTGAATACTAGAAAGTGAGTATTGAACTTGGCGTGGTTTAAAAGAGAGTCCAGCGAGATCCAGGCGAACGAGGAGAAACGCGTCCGCACGGAAGGCCTGTGGGTGAAGTGTGAAGGCTGCCGCCAGATCATCTGGAAGAAAGAGCTGGAAGACAATTTCAATGTCTGCACCAAGTGCGATTATCACTTCCGCATCGATGCCAGGATGCGAGTTTTGCTGCTTCTCGATGAAGATGGCATTGATCTATTTGGGGAAAATCTTGAAGCTGTAGACCCGCTGAATTTTTCCGACACCCGGCCGTATAAGCGCCGGCTGCAGGAAGGACAGCAGAAGACGGGATTGAAGGATGCCTTGATTGCGGCTGCGGGAAAACTGAACGGCAGACCAGTGATTCTCAACGTTATGGAGTTTGGCTTCATCGGCGGCAGCATGGGAGCGGTCGTGGGCGAGATAATTACGCGCTCCATTGAACGTGCACGTCTGGAACAGAAGCCAATCGTAGTAGTGTCAGCCTCGTCGGGCGCGCGCATGCAGGAAGGGGTGATCAGCCTGATGCAGATGGCAAAGATTTCCGCGGCCCTGGCCCGTCTGGATTCGGCGCGTGTACCTTACATTTCCGTGCTCACAGATCCAACTACTGGCGGAGTGTCGGCTTCTTATGCCATGCTGGGCGACCTGAATATTGCCGAACCGGGTGCGCTGATTGGTTTTGCCGGCCCGCGCGTCATCGAACAGACAATTCGCCAGAAGCTGCCTGAAGGCTTCCAGACCAGCGAGTTTCTTATGCAGCATGGAATGCTGGACGCGGTGGTTCATCGCAAAGACATGAAGGCCTACATCGCCCGGGCGCTCGACTTCATGTCCCCAAAGGCTGCCTGAGCCGTGACGGTAACGTATCTCTCTGCTGTAAACAATCTGCTGGCGCTGGGGCATGAGCTTGCTTCGAACCGCAAGTTTGACCTGGCACACATGCGCGTGCTGGCGGCAGCGCTGGGCAATCCGCAACGCAAACTGCAAGCGGTGCTGATTGCGGGAACCAACGGCAAGGGATCTACCGCCGCCACGCTGGCCAGTATTGTTGAAGCCGCAGGCTACCGCACCGGGCTCTATACCTCGCCGCATCTTCAGCGCGTGAATGAGCGGATGCAGATCAATCATGAGCCTATCAGTGACGCCGAATTTTCCGTGATCTATGAGCGGGTTGAAACCACGGCCCAGGAACTGGTCAAGAGCGGCGCGCTGCCATGGCATCCGAGCTTCTTTGAAATGCTCACGGCCATGATGTTTGAGTATTTCGCCAGCGCGGGCGTGGAACTGGCGGTGCTGGAAGTGGGACTGGGAGGTCGGCTTGATGCCACCAATATTTCCGACCCATGCATTTCAGTGATTACCGATATTGATTTTGACCACCAGAATTTTCTGGGTAACACCCTGCCGGAAATTGCCCGCGAAAAAGCCGGCATCATGCGGCCCAATGGAACGGTAGTGCTGCTGCCGCAACATCCATTGGTGAACGATACGCTGGGCAGGGAAATCATGGATCGCAACGCCCATGCCATCAGCGCGGTGAAGCATATGCCGTCGATGACCCCAGCCGCTGACGATCACAGCGCATCCCAGCTTGCTTCGGGCTTTCCTCTCCAGGTGATGGGAGAGGAGATCACAGTTGATTTTCCTCTGCGTGGACGCCATCAGCTGCGCAACCTTGCCCTGGCAATTACGGCTGCGGAGCAGCTGAACCAATGTGGGTTTCGAATTTCGGCGCGGCATGTTGAAAATGGAATTCGCGCGACCCGCTGGCCGGCAAGGTTCCAGGTGATACCGCCGGAAGATGGATTTCCCGAAGTCGTACTGGATGTAGCCCACAATCCGGCGGGAGCGTGGGCCCTCCGCTCCGCTCTTTCCACCTACTATGAAGGCCGCTCCCTGACATTCGTTTTTGGCGCGATGCGCGACAAGGCGATACGCGAAATCGCGGGCATACTGTTTCCGCTGGCTGAACGTGTGATCGCTACGCATGCCGATAATCCGCGCGCAGCCACACCGCAGGAGATCATGGAGATGGGAGCACAGTCGCAGACTGAAATCCTCGCCGAGGCGACGGTGGCATCCGCGCTGGAGCGTGCCCGCCTGTTGGCAGGCGGCAAAGGCGTGATTGTGGTTACCGGTTCCATCTACGTTGTAGGCGCGGCACTGGGGATTCTTGCTCAACGCCCAGTCCGCCAGGGTGTGTAGGCGTGCCGGAAGCAACGCAGGTTCAGGTGGAATCGGCAGCGGAACCACGCGGGCTGCGTCTGTGGTGGTCACGGCTGCGTTCTTATTTAATCTTCGATCCACTGATCTGGCTGTACACCATTGTCCTGGGAATCCTCTCGCTGCTCAGCTCTTTCTTTGATGAATCGGGACGCATTCAGCACGGATTCGCTCATCTGTGGGCAAAGATGATCCTGGGAACGATCGGCGCTCCGGTGCAGATCGTTGGTCTGGACAAGATTGACACCTCCAAACCGCAGGTGTACGTCGTGAACCACCTGTCAGCACTCGATATCCCCGTGCTTTATGCGTATCTTCCGTTTGGCTTTCGCATTCTGGCCAAGAAAGAGCTTTTCCTCTATCCATTCATGGGCTGGCACTTAAAGCGGTCAGGACAGATTCCTGTGGTGTTGGAGAACCCGAAAGCTTCAGTCCGCAGCCTGAACCTTGCGGTTGCAGCACTGCGAAGCGGCAAGTCTCTGACCATCTTTCCCGAGGGTGGCCGTTCTCCCGACGGACAATTGCATGCCTTCATGGGTGGCGCGTTTTATGCGGCCATCAAAGCTCAAGTTGACGTGGTACCCATGGCCCTGGTTGGTACCTTTGAAATCTTGAGAATGAACACCTGGCATATCAAGCCTCGTCCGATTTACCTGCTCGTGGGTGACCGGATTTCCACCCAGGGCATGACCGCGCGAGACGTAGAAAGGCTGACCCGGCAGGCGCACGATTTGATTGCGGGACTTTACTATTCGCGGTCTGCGGTACCCGATTTGCGCGGCGGGAATCCCGGCAGTGACGAACCACAAAAGTAAGAGTGGGAGAGAAGCTGCAGAAATCAGGTACTATGGTGCGCATGAAATCCAGAATACTTGCTTTAATCGTCATAGCCGGTGCGTGGGCCGCGGCATCCGGCCTCCAGAAACCAGCGGATCAGGAGAAGAAGGACCCGCTTGAATTCGTAAAAGTGGCGGCTGACGTCGCAGGGAACGTGCAACCGGAGACCGTGAAGGGCACGCTGGCGGTGTATGTCAGCGAAGAGAATTGGGCAGCAGGCCTGAAAGATGGAGATCTGGGGCCATTTCTTAAGGTGAAGAGCGCCAAAAGCGGGCGCAGCGCCGTGCTTTTCTTCAATGAGAAAAAAGATGCTGCCGTATGCGTGTTCTTTGATGGGGATACACCGTTCGCCGTCGCTCCAGTGAAGGCCGGCAGCACAGGCGTAATCAAGGACAGCGACGTTGCCGCGGCATTGAAACCAATTGCCAAGGAAATGCTGAAGAAGGGTAGTGAGGAACTTACTTTCACCCGTGGCGACGTTACCACTGACGCCGGCGACCCGCTGCCGGCCTATGCAGTGGCAGCCGCGAACAAATTCAAGACTTAAGCTGAACGAGGCTGTAGATTTTCGCCAAGAGAGCCGTTCGCGTGATTGACAGGTCGTTCTCGGGGCATGAGAGTGAATCGAGTGAAGCCGCGAATCGCCATTCCCGAACCGTGTTCCTACGATCCTGAGTACAGCAATCGAGCTTTGCCGTCGTACTTGCGCGCCGTAGAAGCCGCCGGTGGCGAGCCGGTCGTCATAGCCTTGGCGAGCTCTCCGGAAGATATAGCGCGAACCGTGACCAATTGCGCGGGCGTCCTTCTTCCTGGCAGCAAGGCCGACGTCGATCCGCAAAAATTCAACGCGCCCCGGCACCCGCAGACCGCTGCCGCTGACCAGCTGCGCGACGCCGCAGACGAACTGCTGCTCCAGGACGCTTACAACCTGCGAAAGCCGGTCTTTGGCATCTGCTACGGATTGCAGTCACTGAACGTGTGGCGCAGCGGGACTCTGGTCCAGCATATTCAATCCCCGGTGAATCATTCGGCCGGCGCCAAGGTTGAAATCGCACATGAAGTCCGGGTTGAGCCAGGCTCAATCCTGGCCCGCGCCTCGGAGGGCAAGAAGGGAGCGCCCACCGTGGCCGTGAATTCA
>DASTPO010000111.1:0-3935 GCA_035762225.1 Candidatus Angelobacter sp. | reverse complement strand
GAGAGCGATTGGCGCGTACCCTGATTTTTTCTCCGGTAAAGACATTCTCCAGAAATTCCGCGGTGCGCGGCGGCACGGGAAGCTCGGTTCCATTCCACAACGCGCCGAGCGGGGCACGCAGAGAGCCTCCGGCAAGCGTGTGGCTGAGCCGGGGCACGGCCACGATGGCCACCTGGTTGTTATGCTCGCGCGCGAATGCCACCACGTGCTCATGCTTCGGCCCGCTGGCATGCAGGGGGCGGTATTTCCCGTGATGGAATAGCTCCCGCCGGTCGCGCCGCAGCCGCAGTGCCTGCATGGTGGTCCACATCTTGATCCGGCCATCCTGGTAGGTGTTGAGCACGTCCGCGCACACGGCGGCGAGGTCGCCGCTTTCAGCGCGATGGTCCAGCTCCGTCAGCAGTCGCTGGCGCAATTCATAGTCCACAGGGCGGCGATTGTCAGGATCAACCAGGCTGAAGTCCCAGAGCTCGGTGCCCTGGTAGATATCAGGATTTCCGGGCGAGGTGATCATCAGCAGCTTCTGCGCCAGGGAATTGACCGCGCCAAAGAATTCGATTGCCGGCATGAACGCCCGGAACTGGTCCAGAAAAGGATTCGCCTTCTCCCGTGTCCCCGGAGTCAGGGCCTTCTCAACAAATTGCAAAAGCGCTTCGACGTAAACCGGATCGTCATTGATCCAGCTCAGGTTGACCTTGGCCTCATGCACGGCCTTGCTCATGTACTGCTTGATGCGCTCGATATAGTCACCGGAGTCCGCGCCCGCTAGCAAAGGCCAGGTGCCAACCAGCGTCTGGTAGAGCAGGTACTCTTCATTCAGGTCGGGGACCTGGCGGCCGTCGGGCAGCGTGCGCTTGCGCGTGCGGTTGGACTTGCGCCACTTGAAGACCTGTGTGCCCCAGGCTTTCGGCATTTCAGAAAGCACATCAAGGCGGGCGCGAACGTCTTCACTGCGCTTGGTGTCATGCGTGGAGGTGGCCAGCATGGAATAAGGCCAATCCTCGGCGCGCTTCAGGTTTCCGGAGTGGAAGCTATCCACCGTGGAACCGAACTGGCGCGGCGAGCCGCCAACTTCATTCACCGCGGTGAAGCGGTTATAGACATAGAACGTGGTGTCTTCCAGGCCCTTGGCCATCACCGGGCCGGTAAGCTGCTGGAACTTGAGCGTGAAGCGCAGCTTGCGCCGGTAAAGATCAGAATGGTCTTCAGATGACTGCGGCTTCAGCAGCAGGATATCGCGAAGAAAATCAAAGCTGGCCGGCGCCTTGTCCGCGTTGCGCCGCTTGGCCTTGCCGATGGCCTCATTGATGTGAGCGCGGTCGCGCTCCGTTACCTGGCCGCGCTCGTCAATATAGGTGCGATACACCGGAAAGCAGGCGATGGTCTCGCGAATCACGTCGCGCAGCGCCTTGCGGGTGAAGTCGCGGGCATAGCGGTCGGTCACGGAGATGGCGTCCAGCATATGCGCCAGCACGTTGACCTCGCTGGCCAGCGAGGCGTGCATGATCAGCTTTTTGTTGTTGTAGATCAGCGCATCCAGGTCATAGACCGTTCCGGTGAAGCGGTGGTAAAGGTTGGTGAAGTGCCGCTCATTGCGGCGATCAATGAAAATGCCATTGACCAGCGCGGTGAAATCGTAGCCCGAGGTGCCGTCCACCGGCCATTCCCGCGGCAGATCTTCTCCCGGCTCCAGGATTTTTTCCAGCACGGTGTAAAGCAGGGCGCGGCGGTTCATCCAGTCATGCTGTCCGAAGATTTCCTGCAGGTCCTGCTCAATGCCGTTTTCCGCCAGCGGCGGACGCGGCGTGGCCCCGGCGCACTGGCTGGCGGCATAGAGCATCTGCAAGCGAATCATGTATTGCCGCGGGTTGAGCAGGCCGTCGCAGTGGTCCAGCCGGACACCCTGCACCATGTCGTCGGCCAGCAGCTGGCGCAGGAGCTGGTGGGTCGCGGCGAAGACGCGCGGGTTTTCCATGCTCAGGCCGATGAGGTCATTCACGTCAAAAAAACGGCGATAGTTGATCTCCTCGCCCGAGACACGCCAGTTCGCCAGCCGGTATACCTGCGCCTCAAGGATGCGGTGAATCGGATCAAAGCTGCGCGGATCGCCGGGACGGCCATTGGCCACAGCCACAATCTTGTCGCGGAACTCGCGCACTTCCGGAGACCGTGCCATCAGGTCTTTGAGCGCCTGCTGCAATGACGGAATGGTGCGCCGCCGCTGCCGGACCGAATCGCCGTCTGTCACGCAGTGCGAAGGCAGGTTGCGCAGGCCGCCGAGAAGATTGCGCAGCTCCTGCGGCACTTCCTGGCCAACGGGCTCAAAGATCATGGGGATGGTTTGCGGATCGAGCGGCAGGCGCTTTTCATAGTATTCGACGTGGAACCCGGCGTCATCGCCCACCAGCCTGATGTGGCCCGCTTCCAGTTCTGCTCCGTACTGGTCGCCAAGGATCGGCAGCAGCAGTTTGTTGCGCAACTCAGGCTTTACCGGGTCCCAGTCAATATCAAAGAACTCCGCAAATTCTGACGCGCGCCCGTTGGCCAGCACGTCACTCCACCACGGATTGGATCCCGGACCGATTCCCATATGATTGGGCACGAAATCCAGGACCTGGCCCATGCCGTAATTCCTGAGCTCGCTCACCAACTCCTTGAGCTCTTCATAGCTGCCGATCTCGGGATTGAGCTGGTTGTGGTCGGTGATGTCATAGCCATGCAGGCTGCCTGCCTGGGCTTTGAGAATGGGGGAGGAATACACATGAGAAACGCCCAGAGCGTGCAGGTATCCAACCAGGCGCAGGGCGTTTTGAAAGCGAAATCCGGCGTTAAATTGCAGGCGGTAGGTGGAGAGCGGCCGCGCTGCGCGCTTTTCTGACGAAAGACGGTCCAGGCACTCGGAAATGCCGTTCGATTCGGTCGTCAGAATGGAAGGATTTGCTCTCATTGCGGGTGACTGGACGAAGGGCTTTTGAGACAGAAAACTCCAACGCAATTAGATGCAAAAATTGCGCCATGCGCCTGCCGCGGCCAGGCGCTGGGGAGGGCTTTACTAATCTGCCCGGAACAGATGACAATAGCAGTTTGGATAAGGAGCAATTTCACGCATGCCAGCCACCGGAGAACTGATTCGAATGATGAATTACGTCGATGATATCGCGGCTACCCTTCGACGTTTGCAGGTGGGCATTACCACCATGAGCCCCGAAGAGCGCAAGCGGCTGGCGGATTATATGCGCAATTCCGATCCTAGCCTGGTCAAGATACTGGAGAGCCTGGACAAAGGCTGATCATGGCGGAGGTCCGGACGATCGCCGTGATTGGCGCCGGGACCATGGGCCGAGGCATTGCCCGTCTTTGCGCTGCCGGCGGCTATCGCACCATTCTGGAAGATATACTCCCGAGCAGCCTGCGCAGCGCCGAAAACGAAATTCGCGCCGCGCTGGATCTTGCGATAAAAAACGCCACACTCACTTCTGCTGCGGCCCAGGCCGCCCTGGCGCGGACGGAATACGCGTCGTCGGTGGAGCAGGCCGCGCGCGATGCCGATCTTGTAATTGAAGCTGTGCCGGACGAGATGGAGTCGAAGCTGGAAATGTTCACGCTGCTCGACAAACTCTCAAAGCCCGCCACCATGCTGGTTGCCACCACAACCACTCTCAACGTGGCTGAGCTGGCTTCAGTCACCTATCGCGGCGGCAAGATACTCGGCATGCGCTTCAGCGCCGACCAGGACGGATTGAAGCTGCGGGAGATTGTGCGCACGCAGCAGACGGATAAAGCCACCGTAGCGGCCTGCGTTGAGATCGCCAGGCGCATGGGGCAGGAAGCTAGTGTGATTGTGGAGAAAGATCGTACCAGCGCGTTGCCGTAAGCGTCTTCCGCGCTGCGAATCTGCGCTGTGAGCCTGCGCCGCGCGCAACCTGCTAGGATTT
>DASTPO010000110.1:0-3085 GCA_035762225.1 Candidatus Angelobacter sp. | reverse complement strand
AGACCCGTGATGTGCTTTTGCAGATAAGCACGCAGATGGTCCACGGACGCTTGCGGCACCACGCGCATGCCGATGTCGGGATCAAACGACTCTCCATGTCGGTCAAAAGCAATTTTGAAGCCGCGGTTCTCGATATCCGGCAGCGCATACGGCAGGTCGGGATGAGTGCGGTGCAGCCACACCGGCATAGCAGGTGGCTGGAAAGAAGTATTGGCGGGTGGCGGCCCCAGGAAAAAAACTTCCTGCCGGGTAGGAAAGATGCGGCTGCTCAATAATTCTGGAAAGAGTTTCGGCAGCCACGGGCCGCAAGCAAACACGTAAGCACCCGCGGCAACTTTTGTGCCCGCAGTGGTCTCAATCACGGCCAGATTGCCGCCGGCACGCGGTGGGGCGATGGCGCATGTTGTGTAATCAACTCCGCCCTTGATCAATTCTGACACCAGCGCCTGCACAGATCGGCGGGCCAGGAGCACTCCGCTTTCGGGTTCCAGAACTCCCCAGGTTACTTCCGGAAAGCTCAGCTGCGGCCAGCGGTGGGCGATCGCGGCCGCGTCAAGCTTTTCATGCTTGACTCCGGTACGGCCAAGAACATCGCAAAGACTCTTCAGATAAACATCGGCGTCATCGCTTAGCCACAACACCCCGGTGGGATGGAACAATGAGTTGCCGACGCGAGCGGCAAGCTCACGCCACAGCGGAAGAGATCGGATGGCCCAGCGCGTGTAAAGCTCATCCGGGCCATAGCCCATGCGAATCACGCGTGTTTCACCACCTGAACTGGCGCGGCTGCTCGCCGGCCCGTAAGCGTCCAGCAGAGTTACTGAGGCACCGGAGCGGCGAAGGAAGTCCGCTGTCCATGCGCCGAAAACACCAGCGCCGATCACCGCAAAATCATAGGCCTTTTTCATTTCTTCAGTTTTCGCAAGACTGCCGGCTTCAACTTTGATTTCGATCGTAAACCAATTTTGCGGTTACAAGATCCTCCAGAGCGCAGCCCAAGCTCTTGAACAAGGTAATGTCATCAGGGTGATTCCGACCCGATCTCTTTCCGCTGGCAAGCTCGTGCAGATCGGCAATAACATGAGAGCGATCGACTGTTCCGTTCTGAATCGGGATCAGCAAATCACCCGCTTCCGCCATTGCTCCCTCATAAGTGTCGACAAACACACGCGAACGCTTTACCGCCATGTCATCCACCTCGCGCGTGTGAGGCTGAAAAGCGCCGACGAGATTCAGGTGCGTTCCAGGCCGGAGCCAGTCTCCAAGGAAAAGCGGCTCGCCGGCGGAAGTGCATGTGCAAAGCACGTCGGAGCTTCGCGCACAATCTTCGGCCGTTGCCGGCTCCACGCGAATTCCGTGACGGACTTTCATAGTTTCGCAGAAACCACGGAGATCAGTCCGGCCCGACCCGCAAACCAGAAAGCGTTCGAAGCGGCGCACAGCAGGAAGAGCTGCGAAGTGCGTCTCAGCCTGACGCCCGCTGCCAAAGATGCCAAGAGTATGCACGTCCTGGCGAGCCAGAAGATCTGTGGCGAACGCCGATGTGGCGGCGGTGCGTAGGTCAGTCAGATAATTTGCCTCCATGCGCGCTACGGGAATGCCGGTAGTCGGATCGAGCAATTCATACACCGCCTGCACTCCTGATTTCTTGCTGACGCTCACCAGCTTCACACCGGCTGCGCCGAGCGCGCTGTCGTAGGCGGGCATGATCAGCAGGAGCGCGTTATCCAACTGCAGTGATGTTCGCGCTGGCATGCGCAGCGTTGACGAGAAATCGCGGGTAAAGGCCACGCCAATTGCACGGATCACATCATCGACGCGGGCCAGTCGACGGACCTGGTCCTCAGAAAAAGAAAGCATATGGTTGGCCTTGAATGTTACTTCTAGGCGGCGGGCCTCTTACTTCTTTTTTTTGCCCGCTCGGGCCAGGATCCTGCGCACCTTCTTGGGCGAGACGGAGAGTCTTTTGGCAACGCGCGCGACTTTCCGGTCTTCTTTTTCCCACACTTTGGGGATCACGATTTCAGCAAACTGCTCGGTCAACTCCTGAAACGTTTCCTCGCCGGTGATGCCTTGCGACCAGGCGCGCAGCATGGGATCGATACTGCCCTTGGGCATCACTTTCTGTTTCAACAGCTGCAATTCTTCCCATAGATCGTCATAGTCCACGGCTTTGAGAAAAGACCCGGCCAGTTCGCAACAGCGCTTTGCGTCTTCCACGTCATGGATGGCGGGATGACAGGCGGTGAGTCCGCGCCAGATATATGCGCGCGCCAGCAGGCGGTGGTTCTGGGTGTGGCTCGCCGCTTCCACGGCTTCTCGGGCAAAGTCGCGGGCAGCCTGGGCGTGGGCCCATGAATGCGTGCCGCCTTCTATCTCCTCTTCCAGCTTTCCCATTTCAGCTTCGCACTGCAACAGGCGGGCCCGGGCCATCAGGATGGAATCATTTTCCTGCTTTCCCAGTTCATACGCCTGCTCGGCGTGGGCGCTGGCGTTATCAAGGTCACCGATATCGAAGTAGAGCAGGCCGCGGTTTTCCATGATGCTGCCGATTCCATGATGGTGCTGGTGGAGCCGATAGATACTCTCGGCCTGGTCAAGGTTGGCGAAGGCGCTGGCGCGAAGCTCCTCGTGCTGGTGCAGTTGGGTCTGTTTGCGTCCGCTGGCGACCGCGGCTTTGCTGCTCTGGCGACGTTGCCTCTCTGCGTCAATCTGCCGGCCAACCTGCACCGCGACCAGCCTCTGCACGTAAGCAATATTGGTCAGCGTGCGGGCCAGGTTGCGATGCTGCGGATTGCGCTTCCGAAAATGCTCGATAGCGCGCCCGAAAAACTTCAGCGACTCCTGGTAGCGTCCCTGGCGGCGAACCATGCGTCCATGCGCCGAGTATATGTTTCCCAGCGTGATGTTGTCGTCGGTATTGCGCAGGGCGGCTTCAGCCTGGTCGAGTATCCGCCCGGCGTCCCTGTATCTGCCCTTTTGAAAGAGAAGCCAGCTTTCCAGCACCAGCATGACGGCGGCCATCTTGTGAAATTCCAGTGACTGAGCTAGCTCACGGCCCACGCCGGCGCGCCGGAGCGCTTCA
>DASTPO010000109.1:0-7550 GCA_035762225.1 Candidatus Angelobacter sp. | reverse complement strand
CTTGCCAGCATTGGAATCTATGGCGTCCTTTCTTATACGGTGGGACAGAGGACAAAGGAAATCGGTGTGCGCATGGCGCTGGGTGCGCAGAAATTCGACGTTCTCCGCATGATCATGAAAGAGGGCGCAGGGATGGCCGTGGTGGGCATCTTGATCGGGCTGGCCGGCGCCTTTGGCCTGACCCGCCTGATGAGCACCATGTTATATGGAGTGAAACCCACTGACCCGCTGACGTTTGTCTCCGTCGCGGCCCTGCTCGGCGTCGTTGCTATGGCCGCCTGCTACGTCCCTGCGCGGCGAGCAATGAAAGTGGACCCCATGGATGCTCTGCGACATCATTAGCAAGGCGACTCCGCACCCTCTCCTGATAAAATGGTGAGCAGACCACATGTTCATGGCGCGGAGAGGTGCGTGAGTGGTTGAAACGATCCGCCTCGAAAGCGGACATACCTTAACGGGTCTCGGGGGTTCAAATCCCTCCCTCTCCGCCAGACCCCTGCATGGCATGCCAATCACGTGTTTATCGTTGATGCGGTCAATTGATGGATTCTCGCCGCAGTTTCCATTCGCGTGGTTGTAGTCTTGGGCGTATCCTTCCTCATTATCGAACTACAATCACGTGGGTGATAGGAGTGCGCCTTGAGCTTCCATAGGCTATCCCGGCTGATGCCTTCCCGCAGGGCGTATGTTCTGATGCTGCCTGTCGTTCTTGTTTTTAGCTCCTTTTCATCATCGGGGCAAAGCAATCCAACTCCGGATCAAAGCAAGCCCACCACGTCATTGGGGGACTCGCTTAAGGCAGCGAGCGGAAAGGAACTCCATGTTCTTTACGTCCACGGCATAGGCTCCGATGGCCCTGGAGACTACGATTCATGGGGACTTCGGCGCGGCATTTGCGAGTTCGTGAAGGACTGCACCTCCCGCGCCGGGGAACTCGATGGGAGAAAGGCCTATGCCGACGACGATGAATTCCGCCCTGATGCACCTGTACCTGACCTGGAATACCTTGGGCAGAAGGTATGGGGCTCACGACAGGAATGGAGTGCGGCTGCTCCTTTTGTAGTCCACTGGAAAATCTCGCGCACTCGGGGCGCAACGATCTATATAGATGAAATCAATTGGTGGCCGCTGGTGTTTGCGTTGAAATGCCGGCAGATTGTCGCCAGTGAAGCTGCTCTCGTGGGTCCTAGCGCGGACAGGATCAAGGCATGCTCAACCTTGAAGCCCGATCCAGCCGCTCCCGGCAGATTCATTTCATACAACTGGATATCGGCCCAGGATGCAGCCAGACTTCTCCAGCACCCGCCGAAGGGTGCATTGGTCAACCGCAAGCTGAAGAATGGAATCCTGGATTGGGGCTTCTCCGATGCGGTCCTGGCGCTTGGCCCCTTGCGGACCTATCTGCTGGATGGCATCCGCGAACTGATCCTCAAGTCGGTGGCTATTTCGCCGGATGGCTCAAGGGGTGGTCCAGACGCTCTGCGACAAAACCAGGAGTATGTGATCGTGTCGCATAGCCTGGGCAGCTACCTCATTTTTGCCGCGCTGGATATTACGCCTTCCACGCCGAAAACGCCCACTGTGCAAAAATCGGGCGATGAGTTCGAACAGATTCTGGCGCGCACATCACTGGTCTACTTCTTCGCCAATCAACTCCGGCTTCTTGAGCTGGCGGATTTGAACGGAGCCGCCGACAAGAACATGGCAACGCACCTTGATGCGTGGGGAAAGTTGCGCTGTGACTATCTGAAGTCGCTGCCCGGGGCGACGCAAACCTGCGTTCGTCCGCAAATTGTCGCCTTGAATGACCCCAGCGATTTATTGACGTGGACTGTTCCTGATATTGCTACGGTGGAGGTCCATAATCTTGTGGTAAAGAACGCCCGCCATTGGTTCTGGCTGATCGAGAGCCCCACCAAAGCCCATGATAACTATGCCAAGAACAAGCATGCGATCGGACAGATGCTCAAATTAACCGGTCCTTTGATGTGAATGCTCAAAAAACTTCGCCCCGAAAAAGGGTATCTGGGCGGCGGGTTGATTAAGGTCCCGTTTTCCCCAGGTACTTCGTTTTCGAGGCGTTGTGAGCTTGCTGTTGGAGCAAACCGCTTAGCGGCAGCGCAGCTTTCCGTTATCGTTCTGAATGTCACCGTTACAGCGGTTGGCATTGGAGAGCGAGGTGTTTCTTAACTTCCCGTTCTTTTTCTGGCAGCTCGCCTGAAGAGTGTTGCCGTTCATTTGAACGTTTTGGCAGGTCTGTGTGTAGGAGCCGTTCGGAGCGCCGTTCGGTCCGTATCCGCGACGATCGTGATCGCCATCCCGATCATGGTCACGATCACGATCACGGTCACGGTCTCTGGCGTCGCCGTTATAGCCTCTGTTGTCGCCGTTTCCGTAGCCGTTGCCGCCGGTGCAGCGCAGGTTTCCGTCCACATTTTCGATTTGTCCGTTGCAGCGGTTATAGTCGCGAAGCTCGGTGTTTTGCCAGCCTCCGTTCACGTTTCTGCAACTCGCGAAAAGAGTGTCGCCGCGTACGCCGATGTTCTGGCACGTCTGCTGATACGAACCTGACGGCACCCGTTGCGCGCTCGCGGTCGTCCCTGTAGCCCAGAGCGCGATGGTCAATGCGGCCATTGCAAAAGCCCGTACATAACGCATGTTGTTTCTCCTTAGATTGCTTTCATTCTGATTTTTGGCCTGATCCCAAGCCCCACTGAGGAAGAACCCATGAATCATATACCTGCCCGCTGACCAGCGCGATCATGCGACCATTGTTGGCCGCAAGCACGACTGCTCATCTTAAGGCCCTCAGGAGCTGCCATAGATTGGAGACCCGGCGGGGAAAAGAGGGTGCCTGCTCAAGCACCTATTTTATTGGCTCGCGTTTGGGACTCCCGTGAGTTGTCCAGTAGCGTGAATGTGGATCTGCACTTTATCGCTGACCCGCAGAAACAGCGCACTGGGATTCTTGAGTCCCCACTGAATATAAGGAATTTCAAAAGCGGTTTCCGCGGAGACGGCATTGCCGGCCACTTCCGCCTTCACATCCAAAGTCATCGGGTGAGATTGGCCATGCAAGGTCATCAGACCTTCCAGTTTGATCTGGGATACTCCCGACGGCAACAGAGTTCCTTTCATCTGTTGCGGTGTGAAAACGATGTCAGGGTACCTTTCAGCTTCAAGAATGTCATGGCTCATCTTGCGATCGCGAGCCTTACTGCCGCTATCGCCACTGGCCGCAGCCACCACCAACTGGCCGCTTGCGCTTCCGCCGGCGGGATCGAACTGAATGGTGCCGGATTTCAGCTGAAATGTGCCATGCACCGTATGCAGGGTGCTGTCCACGGTGAACTGGACCTTGCTTTGCACAGGATCAAAATCAAGCGTCTTCTTCTCGAATACTGGCGCCGCCCCGCACACCAGTGCCAGCATGAGGCCAAGGACTATTTGCTGAAGGGTCTGTTTACGCATTTATTCTTTTCCAAGGTGTTTCCTGGCTCCCAAGGTGGTTTCTGGCCAGACCATCAGGCCACCAGCAGCTGCCAGCCGAAGTGCACCATGCTGGCGATGCCAAAATCTCTCAAGCCGATTTCGCCCACATGAACCGACAACATCCGCTCAAACAATACGGGCTTCTTGACCAGCACGCGCAACGCGCGTTCCCGCACCCATGAACTCTTGTCCATCAACAGCATACTCTGCGACATGAATGAAGGAAGGGTCGAAATTTGGCGATGGGCAGCCTGGTACAGCGACAGATTGTTGGACGCCAACGCATAACTCAAAGCCAGGGCCTGCCGAAACGCCATTGCCAGGCCTTCCCCGGTGAGGGCATCCACGGAACCTGAGGCTTCACCGAGCAACGCAAACCGATCGCGGCAAACAGCTTTCAATCCGCGCGAAATGGTAATAGCTCCGCGAACCGCGGTCGTGCGATGTGCGCGCCCCAAATGGCCGGCCAGTTGGGGGAACAGCTTCATGCCTTCCTCAAACGATGTGAATTTCTTTCTTGAAATCAATGCTACGCAGACTTCCTTTTTCCCGATGGGTGTCACGTATGCCTGGCCGTGGTCGCCCCAGTAGATTTCCACAAAGTCGCTCAATGGCTCAACCTGGAAATGCTGACGGATGCCGATGCGCTGCGTGTGTTCGCGCGTCGCAGCCAGGCCCGACCATTTTCTGACGAGCGAGTTCTGACCATCGGCGCCTACCACCCACCGTGCGCGAACCATGCGGTTTCCCACGCGAACACCACCATCCTGGACGGCGGACACCCGCGTTCCCCAGATTGTGTCCACTCCTAGACGGTGGGCAAAATCCAGCAAGAGGTGATGCAGCAAAGTACGCCGGATTCCAATTCCCTCGCCGCGGGGGAAGTGCGCAAACACAGCTCCTTCCGGCCCAATAAACTTGATGCCCTTAAAGGTTCCAACATCTCGGCTATCGATCTTCAGGCCCAGTTGCAACAGAGCGATTTGCGCATCCGGCATGAGCCCTTCGCCGCAGGCCTTGTCGATGGGAGGAACGGCGGCGTCCGCGACCATAACGCGGAAACCCTGCTGCCGCGCCGCGATCGCCGCTGCCAGACCCGCTGGCCCGCCGCCAACAACAAACACATCTGTGTCAAAAGTTCTCACCATTCGCCTACCAACGCAGCAACAGAAGCTCGGAACAGAACCCAGGCCCCATGGCGGCTAAGATGCTGTAAGAGCCGGGCTCGCCACGCCGCCGCGCCAGAACTTCCTCCAGCACCACAAGCACTGAGGCCGAGGAAAGGTTACCCCGCCGTTTGAGGCTTTCCCAGGAGAGCTCAAGCGCGCCGGCAGGAAGATCGAGGCTGCTCTCCACTGCTTCCAGCACCTTGGGGCCGCCGGTATGAATGATCCAGCTGGAAATATCGCTGCGGCGGAGCCCCGCAGATTCCAGAAACGAATCCACGTCAGCGCTCAGGTTCTCGTGGATTACTTCAGGTACATCGGGCGATAGCACAATGTGGAATCCGGTTTCGGAAATATCCCAGCCCATGACCTGCTCTGTGCCGGGATAAAACACGGAGCGGGTGGCAAGAATTTCCGGGCCTTTGAAGCCGGTATCTTTGCCGGCAACCACCACCGCAGCAGCCCCATCGCCAAACAGGCCAGTCGATATCATGTTGGCAACGCTGACGTCATCGCGCTGCCAGGTGAGCGAACATAGTTCGACAGCAAGCACCACCGCAATCTGCTCGGGGAATGCCCGCACGTAATCCGCGGCGCGCGCCAGCCCGGCCGCGCCAGCTACGCAACCCAGCCCGAACACTGGCACACGCTTGATATGCGGAGAAAGCGCCATCCGATTCACCAGGCGGGCATCGACTGAGGGGCTGGCTACGCCGGTAACCGAGACGAAGAAGAGGGCATCGATATCAGCCGGCATCAGGCCAACGGGTGTAATGGCGCGGCAGATGGCGTCGCGTCCCAGCGTCTGGGCGAAGTCAATCCATAAATTGTTTGCCTGGCCCCAGGTCTTGACGCGATCGTAGGCCTCAAGCGGCAGCACAAGGTGGCGCTGCTCCACGCCGCAATGGCTATGTAGGCGATCGAGCACTGCGGGCCGTTCAAGACGTGTTTTCCAGGCATCCTTCAAAGCCGAAGTAATGGCCTTCTGCTCATACACGTTGTTGGGAAAAGCACTGCCCGCACCGGCTATTCGCATCCTGTAGCACCTGTGAAATTGGATTTATCGTTCTCGACCGCGTTGACGTAGCTCAAATGTTTACCGCCCTCTGGGCAAGGCGCAAGGCGTCGCGCCAGAAAGCACCGGATGAGTGCACCATCTCCACCACGTCCTTTACGGCATCCACGAACTGGTCGATCTGGTCTTCATTCACCACCAGCGGCGGAGCAGCTTTCAACACCATGAAGTTGTTGCCGCATATCTGCGTGAGGACATTCTTTTCGCGAAAGAGTTTCATCACGATGATTTGTCCGAACATGCCGGCATGAATCTTTCGGAAAGCTTCAAATGGGATCTTGAGTTTCAATTGCTCCGGCGAGCGGAACTCAATGCCGTTCAGCAGACCCACACCACGGACGTTTGCCACCATTTCATAGCCGTTTAGCGCATCTGTAAGTCGCTGGCGCAGGTAGTTGCCCAACACTTCAGCGCGGGTTCCAAGATCCTCATCCTCCAACACCTGCAACGTAGCGAGGCCGGCCCGCATGGCAAGACCGTTCTCACTGTAGGTCGACGTATGGATAATCGCACGACCAAGCGAGTTGTAAACCGATTCGTAAATCTCGTCCGACATCAGGACTGCGCCGCTGGGAATCAAACCGCCGCTCAATGCCTTGGCGAGGACGACCATGTCAGGGGAGAGCCGCCAGCGATGCGCTGCCAGAAACGGCCCGGTACGGTGAAGAGCGGTTTGCACCTCATCCAGAACGAAAAGCGTGCCGTATTTGTGACACAGATTTTGCGCTGCCTTCAGATAGCCTTCGCCAGGGACACGCACGCCGGCTTCTGACTGAATGGGCTCCACGATGAATGCGGCAAATGCTTTGCTCGCCAGCTTTTTCTCAAGTTCCGCAAGGTTGTCAAAGGGAATGCTCTCAGCGCCGGGAAGCAGAGGAGCAAACCCCTGCGCCCAGGAGGAGTCGGCCATAAGAGACAGGGCGCCGCAGGTGAGTCCATGAAAGGCTCCCCGGCAATAAAGCAAGCCTGACCGGCGCGTGTGCACACGGGCAAACTTGATGACCGTCTCAACACCCTCACTGCCCGAGCTGCAGAAGTAAACCTTGTTCAGCCTTCCGCCTGCGGCCCGGCACAGCCCGGCGGCAAGGTCCCCCGCCGATTCAGGCACGTGGCTCTGTAACATAGCTGGGCCACTCTGATCCAGTTCGGAGTGAAGAGCTGAGATCACCGCAGGATGATTATGGCCGAGGTTATGAACACAGTATCCGGAGAGAAAATCCAGAATCCGGTCTCCGTCCTGCGTGAAGAGCTCTGCTCCCGAGCACCGGGCGTAGCTGACGTTCATGTTGAGGAGGCTCAGTAGCCTCACCCACTGGGGGTTCACGTGATCGGAATAGCTTTCCCGACCCGCTGTTTTGCCGGCGCGATCCGGAGCGGACGACATGATTTTAGGCAGACTCATTGCCTCACTCCCCCTGGGGGTGCTTCCGAAAATATACTCTTAAGTGTATAAGACTTCAAAGATTGGATGCAGGAAATGGCGAGATGCGCAGCTCTCAAATGTTAAGAATTATTGAGGAAATTCAATGTTTATCGTGATCGTCACGGTCCCGGTCACGCCCGCGACCCAGAGCAATTTCGGCAGTCGAAAGCAAGACATTGGACACAGAGGGATATCTCATTGTCTGAGGGGATTCTTGCCATGGCCGATCCGCTTCGCCTGCCGGCTCAGGCGCTCCCGTCGAGCTACGGCTACTGCTGCTCAGTGAGTAAACGCTGGTTTCCGGCACCCATGGTCGCGCCTGGATTCTAGTCACCTGGTCGACTGCACCTTGACGCCTCTGGCGCCCTGCTCGGACAAGCGGACTCCCCGTTCG
>DASTPO010000108.1:0-13247 GCA_035762225.1 Candidatus Angelobacter sp. | reverse complement strand
CCATCTCCTGCTCGAGGGAAGTCACAGGCTTATCGGAGATGCCGCAGGGGACGATGAGCTTGAAGTAGTCCAGGTTCGTCGTAACGATCAAGGCAAAGCCATGCGAGGTAACGGCGCGGGAGATGTGTACGCCGATAGCGGCGATTTTTCCTGGAGGGTCGTTCTGCGTCCAGACGCCGGTAAGGCCGGGAATACGCTGGGTGACCACGCCCAGATCGCCGCAGGTGCGGATAAGGACCTCTTCCAGCTTGCGCACAAAATCCACGGCGCCGATACGCGGCTCAAAGGCTCGCAGATCAAAGATGGGATAACCGACGAGCTGGCCGGGACCGTGAAAGGTAACTTCGCCGCCGCGATCGGTTTCATGCAGCTCGACGCCGTGACTGGCAAGGGAGTCGGGCGAAGCGACGATATTCTGCGCGCCGGCGTTGCGCCCCATAGTGATGACCGGCGGATGCTCCAGCAGAAGCAGAGTGTGGCTGATGCGGCCGTCTTTGACCAGGCCGACGAGCGTGTGCTGAAGCTCAAGCGCGGTGGAGTAGTCCACGCGGCCGAGAAAGAGCACGTTGATGACCGTTGACATCTGTCGCTTCGCTCCAAAACCGCTCAAGAGATGATCTCGCCTGAAGCCTGATCAGCGCTTGTTACACGTGGCGCGGCGCCCAAGTCGGCCTCGCCACTTATCGTGGCATCCTTTCATTCTAGCAATTGGGATCAGCAACGGGTAATTGCCGTCTACCGCAAAGGGACGCAAAGAGCGCAAAGGAAGAGTCGAGCGAGGTTGAGGCTAAACTACGGCTTCGTTGTCGAGATAGTTTTCCGCCAGCCATGCGGAATAGTCATCGTCCGAGGCGCGAGGCAGGGCCACGCTCCAGATACCGTTCTCAGCGGCGCGCAGGCCGATCTGTCCCTCGCGCGGGCTGCCCGGTTCGCCAACCCACACCACCATAAAACGTGCGCGCATGTTGCCGCATTGCAGGCCGACGATGAAGCCTCGCTCCAGGGCTGCCGTCACGCCAAATAGACGGGCGCCGTTGGTGGCGATATCGAGGGTGCGCGCGTTCTGAGAAAAGACTTTGCCATCACGGTCGAGTCCCCACAGCCTGACGGCGATGGGCACGGTGTGGCGTCTTTCACGGCGCATTGGCATGGAAACATCATGAGGTACAAAAGCCTGCCGGGCGAGAGAAATGTTACTTAGGACCATCACAACGGTAATGAGGAAGCTCTTAGAAAGCTTTCAATCGCCGCAAACGGCCTAAGCCAAAGCGCAAAAAAGTGCACATCAGGGCCGAAATGATCGCATCGCATTGCGCGTCGGCGGCCTCTAGCTGGCTACCCGCTCCTGGTCGCCCTCGCTATGCATGTAGAAGGCAGGGGCCTGTTCAAACTTGTGCAGGCAATCGAGGGAGCAGAAGTAGAGCGTTTCCGCATGATGGTCATGGCTGGCGGCGGCGTTGGCGATATTAACTTCCATTTTGCAGACTGGATCGATAGGCATGGGAAGCCTCCTTATTGACTACTTCTAAGTGGATTCGGTGGAAGGTCGGAAGGATTGCCGAAAAAGTATCCAGCCAGCCATTTTCAACTTCGATCAGGACAGCTAAAGCAGTCGTAAGCGGCCTTGAATCGGTGGAGGCCCTTGGGTTCAAGGGGCACGATTTTCGAAACGAAATTCGTGATGCGGACACTTACTCAGCGACAGCCCTCAGGACAATTGGACAAACTCAAATGCGGTGTTGGGGACAGCGAGGGACTGCCGAAAGGAAAGGAACGTCACATGAAACTGTGTAATTTGGTTCAGCATGGGCTAATACTGGCGGCCATGACAATGGGACTGGGCGCAGTAGGGGCAGCTCAAGATGTCCAGGTCAACTCCGCAGACCATAATTCACCTACCTTGGGCAACGAAACCACCGAAAGCGAAATAAATGTAACCAGGAACGGTTCGCTGGCGGTGGTCGGGTACAACACATCGCGCCAGGCAGGTTTACTGGGATTGGGAGGATGGAATAGCCTCAGCGGATATGCGTATTCAAACGATGGAGGGCACACTTTCACCGACGCCGGATTTGTGCCGGCAGGAACGCACGTGCTGGAAGGCGACCCGGCTCTGGCGGTCGATAGCAGCGGCCGCGTTTACTACGGGTCCCTACTGGAAGAGACTACCGGAGCCTCGTATATCGGGGTCAGCCAATCTACTTCGACATCGCCAAGCGTGGTGTTCGGCAACCCGGTCCTGATTTCCGGGCAGTTTTCGACCACGGGCGGCTTTCAGGACAAAGAGTTCATCGCAATCGACAATACCAGCGGCGGCGCGTTCAGCCACCCCGGACGAGTTTATGTTGCCTGGTCGGAGTTTCCTTCATCGGGAAATCCGCAACTGATGCTGGCGGCATCGTCTTCAGCCTCACCACTGACGTTTAGTCCAAGCCTGCTGGTAGCGCCGTCGGCTACTTCGTTTCAGCATGGCGCGTTCCCGATTGTCGGGCCCGATGGCGCGCTTTACGTAGCGTGGTCGACACTCAGCTCTATCTCCACTGCAGCCTCCGCGACCATCAATCTGCGCAAATCCACTGATGGCGGCGCGACCTTCCCCAATCCTGTGGTCACGGTGGCAAGCTTCACTTCCACGGCCGGCGATCTGGGCACCGGGGGCAGCCTGCGGACACGCTCTTTCCCGTATCTGGCGGTGGACAACACGCCTGCGGGAAGCGCAACGCATGGCAATCTATATGCGGTTTTCCAGGGACGTCCAGGCGCCACGGCGTCGCCGCGCTCGGAAATATTTTTTGCTTCGTCGACGGACGGCGGAGTCACATGGTCTCCGGCCCGCAACATATCCTCCGGTCCGG
The DNA here is from genome assembly GCA_035762225.1 of Candidatus Angelobacter sp. Taxonomy (GTDB): domain Bacteria; phylum Acidobacteriota; class Terriglobia; order Terriglobales; family Acidobacteriaceae; genus Angelobacter. The sequence goes on along the minus strand of DASTPO010000108.1, from coordinate 10,392 downwards.
CGGTGACGATCGGCGCCGATGGCACCAGCAACGACAACTGGCTGCCCTCCATCTCGGTCTCGCCGGTTACGGGCCACATCAAGGTGCTGTTCTACAGCCGCCGTGAAGACCCGGGCAACAATAAGATCCGCGTCTATGAGGCTGGATCCACCGACGGCGGGATGACGTGGTACAACCGGCCGTTTTCAGACGTCGCGTTCACGCCGTCAGTAGGTTATGATCCGCTGCTGGTGTCAACCTACATGGGCGATTATCTGAACGCCTTTGCCGACAGCAACGGTCTGCTGGGCTCGTGGGGAGATACGCGCAATTTGTGTTCGCCTCCAGGGGGCGCCACCGCGCCGTGCTCACCGGCGGGCCGCGGCGATCAAGACGCCTGGTCGCGCGAAGAAACCGATGCAACCGGCCCCGATCTGGCAATCACGCCCTGGGGGTACGTGACGGGCGTGGGTCCGCTCTGGCAGACCCCGGATATTTTCGTGGTCAACTCTTCCAATGCGCGCGTGAATGCGGAAAAGGGAATCGTCAACTTGTTGCGCGCACACATTCGCAATGTGGGCAGCGCCGGGGCGACCGGGGCGGTGGTACGTTTTCGTTTTGCTCCCATTTACAGCGGAGTTCCTGACTCGGCATTCAAGGTGATTGGAACAGTCACGGTGAATGTGCCGGCGGGAGCAGCCCAGGACGTGCCCGTGAATTGGGACATGACGAACCTGAGCGACACCAATGGCGGTGTCTGGCCTTCGCCAATTTCGGCTTTTGACCACTTTTGCGTGAAGGTGGATATCGAATTTCCCGCAGACATCAACCTGACCAACAACAGCGCCCAAAACAACTTCTTTGACGTTTCGACGGGCACAGGGCCGATCAAACCAATCAAATTCATTATTGGCAATCCGTTTCGACGGGACGTGAAGGTGAACATTGTTCCCGTGAAGCTCCCCGTCACCATCCGGCCGTTGGTGAGACCACCTCTGATCATGATGTCCAAGGCCGCCAAAGCCGGCGCCGCTGCTCCGGCGAAGACGGCCATTTCGGCCGCGGGCGCCATCGCGCTCAGGGAAAACGAAATCCAGGTTGCCACCATCACACTGGTACGGCCCCCGGCATCGGTGACCAGGACACTGACCCACGATATCGTGCAGGACGTGAACATGGTGGTTGACGGGAAGATCGTGGGAGGTTTTTCGTTCCTGCTGGCCAAAGCCAACGCCCCCGCGCCGCCGCCCAGGCCCGGGCCGAATCCTCCGAGCCGAAAGGTAGGTGAAGCCGTGCAGGCCCAGGAAAATCCGCAACAGAAATTTGAAAAAACCGCAGCACTGGCGCCGGCGGAGGCCCATCAGGCCATCGTCCAGTACCTGGCTGCGCAGAACATCAGGGTAATACAGGATGACAAGCAAAGCGGCCTGGCGAGTTCGGCAGCCATTCCGCTTTCAAGACCAGCGCTGATGTCGTCCATCAGCACGTCGGCGCAAAAGCTGGTGCCGCCCAATGGCACAGGCAAGTACTTCATAACCTTCAAGACGACAGGCGAGGGACCGACGACACGCGTGAGCGTTTCCGTGCGGATTCTGCTTGTAACTTCACAGGACCTCGATAGCCCGCTTGGCGGCAGATTGATGCCTTCCAACGGATCACTTGAACAGAAACACCTGGCGGCGCTCGCCCCAAGGCTGAAACTGCAGTAGCGCGAATCGAGCGATGAGCGCAAAACAATGCCGCCTGATTAACATCAGGCGGCATTATTTGTTTTTAGCGTGCCAGGCTACCAACCAGTTAATTACAGGTGCTGGTAGTTTAGGCGTTAATTGCTTTCCCTTCGACGGCACTGAAAGCATCCAGCATGCCTTCTGAAACCGTGGGATGCGCGTGGATGGTGAACATCATGTCTTCCACCGTGGCTTCCAGTTCCAGCGCGGCCACGGCTTCCGCGATCAGCTCCGTGGCGACCGGGCCGATGATGTGGACGCCGAGAATTTCGCCATACTTCGCGTCAGCAACCACCTTGATGAAGCCTTCATGGTTGTTGATGATGGTGGCCTTGGAATTGGCAGTGAAGGGGAACTTGCCAACCTTCACCTGGCGGCCTGCTTCTTTGGCTTTGGCTTCAGTCAGGCCAACGCTGCCGATCTGCGGCTCACAGTAGGTGCAACCGGGAATATGATTTTTATTAATCGGCTTATCGGGTTTGCCGGCGATGCGGGTGACGGCCACGATGCCTTCCATGGCGCCGGCATGCGCCAGCTGAGGCATTCCGGCAACGATGTCACCGATGGCGTAGATACCTTTTTCGCCGGTTTCCATCCATTCATTGGTGTGGACAAAGCCGCGCTCCACTTTGATGTTGGGCGTCTTCTCCAGGCCGATGCCTTCAGTATTCGGCCCGCGGCCGATAGCGACCAGGACTTTTTCCGCCTCAATCTTCTGGGTGGCCTCGCCCTGGGGCGTGCACATGACGCAGACGCCGTCCTTGGTCTTCTCGACTTTCTCCACCTTGGTGTTAACGAGACAGTTGATGCCCTTCTTCTTGAAAGACCGCAGCAATTCCTTGCTGACCTCTTCATCTTCAACGGGAACCAGGCGGGGCAGCATTTCGATGATGGTGACTTCAGCGCCGAAAGAGCGATAGACGGATGCGAACTCTACTCCGACGGCGCCCGAGCCAATGATGACCATGGATTTGGGAAGCGCCGGCAGGGAGAGCACCTCAATGTTGGTGAGGATGCGCTCGTCAGGCTTGAGGCCGGGCAGCATACGCGCGTAGGAGCCGGTGGCTAGCACCAGGTTTTTGGCTTTGACTTCGCTGGCGCCTTTGCCGCTTTCAACCTGAACAGTGTGAATGCCACCCCTGGCCGGGCCGGTAAGCCGGGCGAAGCCGAGGACGCGATCCACTTTGTTTTTGCGCACCAGGAAATCAAGGCCCTTGGTGTGCTTGGCGACGATCTTGTTCTTGCGGTCCTGAATGTTTTTCCAGTTGAGCTTGCCCGCGCCCAGGCCGTCAATGCCGTATTCTTCAGCAGCCTTGAGGTGGTCATAGACTTCAGCGTTGAAAAGCAGGGCCTTGGTGGGGATGCAGCCGACGTGCAGGCAGGTGCCGCCAAGCTTGTCCTCTTTTTCGATGAGGCAGGTCTTCAATCCAAGCTGGCCGGCGCGGAAAGCGGCGGAATAGCCGCCCGGTCCACCGCCGATGATGGCAACGTCATAAATGGTTTCTGGCACGTTGGTGCTCCCTCTAAGGTGGAAAATCTCAACAAGGCAAACATGTGATTGTAAACCGGACAAGGCTCCAGCCTCAAAACGCTGGACCGCGTTCGGGGCGCCCGAGAGATTTTTACCGTATCCATTAGATTAAGGTCAGGGCGGGAAGGATTCGGGCCCGGGACAAGACAGAGCTGATCGGCTAAGATGTTCGCGACAAAGGGTAATAGCGATCAATTGGAGGGCACCCCATGTCAAGGATCGGCGAGGTTTCGCGAGGGTTCATTGAAAGCATGGCCCAGGATGTCCGTTACGGCCTGCGGGGTCTGCGCAAATCGCCCGGCTTTACCACGGTGGCCATGCTGACTCTGGCGCTGGGCATCGGCGCTGCGACGGCCATCTTCAGCATCGTCAATACGGTGTTGCTGCGTCCGCTGCCTGTACGGGAGCCCTCGCGCCTGGTGCACATCACTACGGTGCTACCCCGTTGGCCGGAAATGGTGATGGGGCAGACCATGACCAATCTGCGCGACATCAAGGCGCAGTCCCACTCATTTGAGACGATCGCGACGATTTTACCGCGAGCGAGAACGATTACCGGAAGTGGTTATCCGGAACAGCTAGCCACGGCTGAAGTGTCTTCAGGCTTTCTCACATTGCTGGGATTTCATCCGGCACTGGGCCGCGACTTTCTGCCCGGGGATGAACGACGGCAAAATGGCGACGTCGTGCTGCTCAGTGATGACCTATGGCGGCGGAAATTTGCGGGGGACCGCCAGATTCTTGGCTCGGTGGTGAAACTGGACCACCAGCCCTTTACGGTGGCCGGCGTTCTGCCAACCGGACTGGCGTATCTCGCGAAAATCGATGCGCTGGTTCCACAGATTGCACCGGAGCACATAGAGCGGGGCATGGGGAATTATGAGACGCTGGCGAGGCTGCGCCCCGGCGTTTCGCTCTCCCAGGCGCAAGCTGATATGGATGGCATTGCCGCCGGCATCGCCCGACAGAACCCCGAGATGGAAGCCGGCATTCGCTTCCCGCTGGAACCATTTCAGAAGGCCGCCAGCAAGAGGCCGGAATTGCTGGCGCTTCTGGGTGCGGTGGGATTTCTGCTGCTCATTGCCTGCGCCAACGTGAGCAACCTGGTCCTTTCACGGGGCTTGCGGCGGCAGCGGGAGATCGCTGTTCGCGCCGCCCTGGGCGCAAGCCGCCAACGAATTGTGCGGCAACTTCTGATGGAAAGCTTTCTGCTGGCTCTGGCAGGCGGGATGGCAGGAGCGGTGTTCGCAGCGGGGGGTGTGCAACTGTTCCGCATGCTTGCCCCGGCGAATTTTCCACGCCTGGCGGAATTGCGCCCCGAACCTGCCCTGTTGCTGATTGCGTTTGTTCTCTCGGCCGTGGCAGGAATCCTCTTTGGTCTTGCTCCGGCGATGAGCACCGTTCGCGCCAACTTGAATCCGGCGATCAGGGACAACGCCGGAGCCATCTCAGCTCCCGGCCGGATGCTGTCACTGCGAAATATTCTGGTGGTCACCGAAGTGGCGCTGGCCCTGGTGCTGCTTACCGGATCGGGCCTGATGGTGCAGAGCATGGTCCGTCTGCTCAGTGTGGACACCGGTTTACGCATCGACCATCTGGTGACCGGCGAACTGACATTGCCGAGCGGCCAATATGGTTCGAAAGACGCTCAGCGGATCTTTGTGCAGCGGCTGCTGGAGTCGCTGCAGGGCCAGGCACAGTTCAGCGGCGTTGCGCTGACCAATACGCCCGTGCTCTCCGGGCAGCTGTTTAACCTGAAACATTTCAACCCCTCGTTGATGGGGATCGATGAAGAAGAGACCAACTTGGAGGCGATTACGGTTACTCCAGGGTTCTTTGAAATGATGGGCATTCGTCTTCAGCGGGGGCGTTTCTTCAGCGAGCTTGACAACAAGAGCGCTTCGCCGGTGACCATCATCAATGAATCGGTGGCGCGCCAGTTTTTCCCCGGCCAGGACCCGATTGGCAGGAGTCTAAAGTTCAGCCCGGATGATCCCACGCAGCAATATCAGATTGTGGGTGTGGTGGCTGACACTCGAGATACCAGCCCCGGCGCCGGACTTCGTACGCAGGTATATTTTTCTCTGCTGCAGGAGCCGTGGGAGCGGGTGCACGTTCTGGCGCGGAGTTCGCTCGATCCCGTGACCGCAATCTCCTCAGTGCAACGGGTGGTTGAGCAAGTGGATAAGGACATGCCCCTCCGCAGAGCGCGCACCGTGGAGGAGAACATTGCAGCGACGGTGGCGCAGCCGCGCTTTCGCACCTGGCTGCTCAGCATCTTCGCCATCGCCGGATTGACCCTGACATTAATCGGAATCTACGGTGTTATTTCCTATTCGGTGCGCCAGCGCACCAAGGAAATGGGGATCCGCATTGCTTTGGGAGCACAGTCGGGCAGCCTGCTTGGACTCGTCATGCGCCAGGCGGTTGTTCTCTCAGTCACGGGAGCAATCTGTGGCGTTATTGCCTCGCTGCTTTTGATGCGACTGATGGCCAGCCAGCTTTTTGAGATCAAACCGGGTGACCCCGCAACGCTCATTGGCGCGGTCTTGATGATGCTGCTGGTCGCGCTGGCCGCGTCCTGGATTCCGGCACGCCGGGCGACGAAGGTCGATCCTATGATTGCGCTGCGGCATGAATAAATAAGGAAGGCCCGGCGCTGGCGGCGAACAGCGCAGCAATCACCTCCGAATCGCACTTAACCGGCATTTGCCGATTGACGCAGCCAAATGTTGTGCTAGCCTTGGGCTCGCCATGTCTTCTGTGTTGATGATTCCGATACCGCCGGTCAAGCTGGCGCGGCGTGCCTGGATACGCGTGCTGGGCCTGCTCTTGCTGGGGCTGCTGGGCGCGGCCGCTCTGGGATTTTATGGTTACCAGCTGCATCGGGTGAATGGAGCAATGAACAGCTACCAGCAATCCGTTCTGCAATACCAGATGAGGACTGAAGCGATTGATCGGTTGAGCGATATGGAAGCTGCGTTTAACCGGTACCTGCTGGATGGAAATTCCGCGAATACCGGATTGATCCAGGCGGACAAGCAGAGGATCGAACAGGCTTCACAGACGAGTGAAGACGCCAAGAATGACAAGGTCTTACAGCAACTAGTGACGGGCGAGCAGAAGTGGTACACGCAGGCGGTGCAACCCTTGATCGAGGAGCGGCGCAAACTGGGCGCGGGCCAGGGCTTGCCGGAAGATTTTCTCGCCAAATATCGGGCGGCGCCGCAGGACCTGCAGATCATTAACCTGGAGATGACCGCGGAGAACGACTACCATCAGGCGCAACAGGCGGCACAACAAACGCAGGATCAAGCGAAGTGGATCTGGCTATCGTTTCCGGTGGCAGGCTTACTGGCCATTGGGACGGTATGGCTCGCGATAGGCGCGATGAAAAACGTCGGCTATCTGAGGCAGGCGGCGGAGAACCCGGAGGAAGAGGATGACGGGCCGGAGCCGGAGCATGAGGACGCGAGCACTACAAAATGAACTGCTGCTGACCAAGGCTAGCCCAGCAACTTTGCCGCATCTTTCGCAAAGTACGTGAGGATCAACTGCGCGCCAGCGCGGCGTATGGAGGTGAGCGATTCCAGGATCACCCGGTCACGGTCGAGCCAGCCGTTGGCGATGGCGGCTTGTAGCATGGAGTACTCACCGGAAACCTGGTAAGCAGCGATGGGCAGATCAAAGCGGCGGCGCGCTTCGCTGATGACGTCGAGATAAGGCATGGCGGGCTTGACCATGATCATGTCCGCGCCTTCTTTTACGTCGAGAGAGATTTCACGCATGGCTTCACGAAGATTGGCGCCATCCATCTGGTAGGAACGGCGGTCGCCAAACTGCGGAGCGGAGTCTGCGGCTTCGCGGAACGGGCCGTAAAACCCTGAAGCGAACTTGGCCGCATAGGAAAGAATAGGAGTGTTGAGGAAGCCGGCGTGATCGAGCGCCTTGCGAATCGCGGCGACCCTGCCGTCCATCATGTCGCTCGGCGCAATCACGTCCATGCCTGCCTTGGCCTGGGAGACCGCGGTCCTGGCCAGGATTTCCAGCGTCTCATCGTTCAGGATCTCGTATTCAACTTCCGCGGCGACCTGAGTACCCACAGCGCTTCTGCCGTTGCCGCCGCCACCGCGCTTCGCCGAAGTCGCACCATTCCCGCCCTGCGCATTCTTCTTCTGCACAATGCCGCAATGCCCGTGCGACATATACTCACATAGGCAGACATCGCCCACCACCACCAGGCTGCGCACTTCGCGCTTGATGGCCCGGGTAGCGCGTTGCACAATGCCGTCCTCCGCCCACGCTCCGGTCGCGACGTCATCTTTTTTCTCCGGCAGCCCAAACAAAATGATCCCGCCTACCCCCAGCCGCTCGGCTTCGCGCGCCTCCTTCACCGCTTCGTCCACCGAGATGTTGGCCACTCCCGGCATGGACCCAATCTCCTTGCGCACGCCTTCGCCCGGACAGACAAACAGAGGATAGATAAAGCTGGTCGGCGTCAGACGGGTTTCGCGCACCAGTGACCGCAAAGAGTCAGTCTGGCGCATACGGCGCATGCGGGTAACTGGAAAGCTCATGGTCACTCAAGTTTAGCAGCTCTGGCAAGCCCGGAGAATCGGGTAGATACCCTGAATCGATGCGAATCTTGTTGATGCCGGCGCAGCCTCCCTGGGCCGATGTCGCGCCTGAATCGGGGCTGAGCCTGCCTAAAAGAAGGATCGCCACGACCCTGGGGAACGAGTGCGTGCGCCCCTGGCTGGCCCAGACACCGCTTTCTCGGCCTTTCCGGCCACAAACGTCTTTCTTGCTACGAAACCTGGTTGACCATCGCGATTTCAGCCCGTCTCACATCAGGATTCTGCGCATCGGCTTACCGTTGGAAAGTTAGGAGCGACGAATGAGACGGTTCAGCTTCCCTGCATTTCTGCTCACGTTTTTTCTTGCCGTGTCGGTCGAGATTCATCCACAGCAGCAACCATCTACAGCCCAACCGGCTCCTGCTGACGCCATGTATGCGCAGCCTGGCCAGCTGGTTTTGGTCGGCCGCGCTCGGCTGAATCTCTACTGCATGGGAACCGGCTCGCCCGCGGTAGTCTTCGATTCCGGATGGGAAGATTGGGCTCCGGCCTGGTCCGTTGTCCAACCCAGAATCGCTCAATGGACGCGCGCCTGCAGCTATGACCGCGCCGGCGCCGGCTTTAGCGATCCCGGCCCCATGCCGCGGACCAGCGTGCGCATCGCCGACGAGTTGCACACCGCGCTCCACCAGGCCGGTATCGCGGGACCATACATTCTGGTCGGGAACGCATTTGGCGGGGACCCCGTGCGCACCTTTGCCGACCGGTACCTGCGGGACGTGGCTGGGTTGGTGTTGATTGACGCCGACGCCAGCGACCTGGAACCGAAAGCCATGCAGGAAGATGATCATCGCGGAAATGCAAAAAACATTGTCCACCTGCGCGAGTGCCGTGACGCTGTCGCCCAGCACAAGCCTTTGCCTCTGCTGCCTTCGCGCCCCGGCCAGCCGCAGCGCACCTGCGCGCAGCAGTTTTTTCGCGGATTGCCGGAGGCCCAATGGTCGCCGGAGCTGAACGCGAAGCTCCTGCAGATCGCAGAGACTAAAGTCGCCATGTATGACGCTTACATCTCGGAAATGGAACAAATGACGTGGGATGAAGATTATTTGCAGAAACACCGCACGTCGCTCGGCTCCCGGCCCATCCGCGTGCTCACCAGCGGCAATCACGGTGTTGGGCACCTGGAACTGGCGCCGGAAAACACGCCGGAGCAGGTCAAATATGAGCACGACATCACGCAGGCGCAGGCGCGCTGGCTGGAACTCTCCACCAACTCCAGGCAGATATTCGCTCGCCACAGCTCGGAATATATTGAGTTCGATGAGCCGGACACCGTCGTCAATGCCATTCGTGAAGTGTTTGACCAGAGCAGGAAAGCGAGTCATTCTTCGCGTTGACCGCGCGGCCTTCTTTCCGGTAAATAGAATCGCAGCCAGCCAATAATGCCGTGAGCTAATATCATTGCAGCATGGTCCCCGCTCCGCTTCAGCACTCGTCCGCCCGCGTCCTGGAATTCGACCATCTCCTTGACGTTCTGGGCGCATACTTGAGCTCGCCGCTCGGCAAGGCCCGCGTCGCTGAGCTGGAGCCATCGTCGGACCGCGCCTGGATTGACCGCCAGCAGCAACTCGCCGACGAAGCCCGCCGTTTTTACTTTGCCGGCGGACGCTTTGACTTCTCCGGCCTCTTTGCCGCGAACAACCTGCTGGCCAAGGCCAAGATTCCCGGCGCTACCCTGGAAATCGAGCAGATTCGCGACCTGGTCCTGCTGGTGGATAAATCATCCGAATGGCGTGAGATGGCGCTCCATCCGCCTGACTCGGTTCGCGACCACTGGCGCGGCATGCTCGAACTCACCCAGCAGATCGCCGACTTCACCCTGCTGCTGCGCTTCTTCCGCAATAAGATCCAGCCTGACGGCACGCTCGATGACCGCGCCTCCGCTGAGCTCACGCGCATCCGCCGCGAGGTGGAAAAGCAGAAGCGCGTCATCCAGGAATCGCTGCGCGGCTACCTGCGCCGGCTGGCTGAAGGCGGCGCCGTCCAGGATGAGCTGGTCACCATCCGCGGTGAGCGCTTCGTCATCCCCGTCAAGACCGAGCAGCGCAAGCGCGTCAACGGCGTAGTTCACGGCGCCAGCTCCAGCGGCCAGACCCTGTTCATCGAGCCGCTGGAGACCATTGAGCAGAACAATGACCTTGTCCGCCTGCTGGAAGAAGAGCTGGCGGAGGTCCGGCGCATCCAGCAGGAGATGACCGAGCGCCTGGGCGAGCACTCGGATGACATTGCCCTCGCCACCGCCGTGATGGCCGAAGTTGAGCTGCAATACGGCAAAGCCCGCTTCGCCCTGGATTATGACTGCGTCCGTCCGGAGCTTACCAGTTCTCAACCGGCAGAGGCTTTTCTGGAGCTGCGCGCCGCGCGCCATCCGCTTCTGGAGCGCAACCTCAAAGCCAAAGGCGGCAAAGTAATTCCGCTCTCGCTTGAAATGGATAGCAGCCATCGCCAGCTCATCATCAGCGGGCCCAACACCGGCGGCAAAACCGTGGGCCTCAAGACCCTTGGACTGCTGGCG
>DASTPO010000107.1:0-4425 GCA_035762225.1 Candidatus Angelobacter sp. | reverse complement strand
TCGCGGGCATCCTGCAAAAGGGAGAAGCAAGCACCCGCCAACTCGTTTCGCGGGCCCGTAAGCATATCGCCAATGGCCGCCGCGCACCCGTCAGTTCGGGAGAGCAGCAGCGTTTGTTGCACGCGTTCATCGGTGCGGCCCAAAAGGGGGATCTGGCGGGATTGGAAGGTCTCCTGGCTGAGGGTGTTGGTTCTCGTTCCTGTGACGGCGGGATTGCGGGCGGCGCGAGCTCCGGTTTCCTGGCGTAAGCATGAAGACCGCGACGGGCGTCGGGTGAGAGTGCCACAACAACCTAAGTTTCGTTCGACATGAAGCCAGGCATATTCGAGACAACGGTCCCGTGCCACAAGCTATTGCATCGATGCATGGCCCTCAAAAGGCAAATGTGGCTGCCTCTACTGGGGTTCTAACCTGTCCTGGCCCTATGATTCAGGGTCTATGCGAGCTTGCGATCCCGCGCCTCCGGTTTGCCCTCCGTACGGAACAAATCAGCGTCAGTCTGATGAAGACGTTTCAGCAGGTCCTCCCATAGGGCATCCAGGATGGGGATTTTTGCCAGTTCCTGCTTGGTGGTGAGCGCGTGCTCGGGAGCAATAGGATGCGGCGTGTAGCCGGTGACCTGCGCCGCTGATGCAACTGAGATGTTGCGCTGGCATACCCCTTCCAGCAGCATCATGCGAAACAGCGCAGATTGAATACTGGGACCGCTGGTGATGGCGCCATGATTGGGCAGTAGCACCACGGGCTTCTTGCCCAACGCCTGGGCATACGGACGCACACGATCTTCGGATTGCGCCAGGCCAGTAAAATCCTCGTCCACAATCGCAATGTCATCTGCCAGCAGGCAGCTCTCCTGGTCAAATGTCTGCGGCAACTTGCGGAAAGTGGTCCACGTCACCGTGTTGGGCGGATGGGTATGCGCCACAGCGGTAATATGCGGGTTGTAACGATGGATCACCCCATGGAGATGGATCGTCTCGTTCACGTAGGGTTTGATCGAAGGATCGTGCTCCAGAACATTGCCCTGGAAATCCATGGTGAGGACATCGGCGGGCGTCATGGTGGCGAAGGATGGCCCAAAGCGGTTCACCAGCATGCGATTTTCACCCGCGGTGATGCTGAGGTGTCCGGCGTTACCCACACTCAGGCCGAAGCGGAACAGCAGCCGCGCCGCGCAGCAGAGATCAAACTTCAATGCATCCAAACTCATCAGCTTCCTCCAACATTCGGCCGCACGCCCCAAGGACAGCTTTGCATGTGCCTGCCGCCCAGCTTACTTGCCTTCATCCAGATACTTGACCAGGTGCATATAGTCCTCCCTGGCAGGCAGGAAGAAATCCAGGTTCATTACCGGTTCATTGCCCAGGGGCTCAATATAGTGGACCGCGCCCGCTGGAATAACCAGGAAACATCCCGGGCCTACCTCATGCCCAACATCGCCCACATGATAAATGGCGCGCCCGCTCACGATGTATGCCATCTGTTCAAACGTGTGGCTGTGCGGATTCAGCTTCATGCCGGGATGGCATTCGTTCATCACCATCATCATGTCTTTCCACTTGAATCCCTTCCGGCTAATTCCGGCGCGCACCACTTCAGAAGGGATGTTCTCCCAGTTATAAGCTTTGCCGCTCGATTTCTGCTCCGTGGTCTTGGCGCTGCTCATGTGGTCATGCCCCTTTCCTGGCCGGCAAGCGGCGCTCGGCGGCTTCTTCCAGCCCCAGCAGTGCTTCCGCATTGTTCTTGATCATGAATTCGATCTCGCGTTCCTTAATTCCGATATCCAACAGCTTCTCCACGGTATAGCGCAGGCCCTCCACTGGCAGCGGATTGTTTTTCTGCCCCAGGTCGGAACCCAGAAGCGTGCGCTCCGGTCCCACCAGCTCGATCCATCGCTTGAGCCGGTCAAAGTCCCAGAAATGGAAGGTCGATTCCGGATGGTACATACACATCGAGTGCTCGATGTAAGCTCCCAGCCGGACAAACTCCTGCACCTCTTTTTCACTGGCATCAATGACAAAATCAGGATGATTGATCAGCACGCGGCGCACACCCACTTCTTTGGCCCCGCGCAGCAGCGCCAGCGCCTCCGGTACCGAAACGTGTCCTGACGAGAGAATTGCATCCGCTTCGGCGATCAACTCCAGAATCAGGCGCGCCTGGGGAAGGAGCTCGCCCTTTTCGTCCAGCACCTTCACAGGAATATCGGGGAGTTCACGGCCCATCTGCGACGGGAACTTCATGTGCGGCTGCGCCTCATGATGCTTGATATGGTTCTCTGATGAGATCGTAGGAAACCATACGATCTTTCCGCCCATGCGCAGTGTCATGTCGACAATGTAAGGATTCAGGCCGCCCACGTAACTATTGAGCACCACGCCGCCGAAAACCTGGGTAGGAATGTTTTTGAGGTCATGGTTCTTCAGCGGCACCAGCTCCGGCGCGGTGGTGTGGTGATGGCTCTTGATCACGATAGCGCGCATCCCGGCCTGCGCCGCCTGCTGCGCCGCTTCCACAGCATCAAGGCGACGGGGAAAGAGTGAAGGCGAAGGATGAATGTGCAGATCGATTGATCCTTGTAAGAGTCGTGCAACCGCGTCCATGGTTCCTCCTGAAATTTTTACCAGCCAAAGCCGGGCAAGCCCGCATCCTGCGATCCCCAGGGCTCCAGATTTTCCGCTCCGCGTTCTGCGCCTGGGGCCAGTTTCCGGTAGCTGCGATCAAAATAGACCAGCGGGTCCGGCGACTTGTCCTTGAGTTCGCACTGCAGCACACGTCCTACAAAAATCACGTGGTCGGCCACTGGCAATGCCTGTTCCACTTGGCACAAAAACCAGCCCAGGGAGTTTGCCAGCAGAGGGATCTTCCTGTCGGAAGTTGGTGAATACTTGACGTCCTGAAAGTGCGAACTGCGGGAAGCAAATTGTTCCGCATATCTGCGCCCCGCGTGCGGCAGCAAGTGCACGGCAAATGCGCCTGTGTCCGCCACGCCCTGGGCTGTGCGTGAAGCCGCTGCTAGTGAGACCAGCAGCATGGGCGGCGTGGCTGAGACCGAGCAGACCGCCGTGGCTGTCATTCCCACCGGCTCTTCATCCAGAGCACTGGTAATGATGGTCACACCTGAGGCTAGATGGCGGATTACATCGCGGAATGCAGCAGCTTCCGCGCTTGTGCCCGGCGTCGCAGGCAAGACCTTGCCAGTTTCAGGCTGTGACATGACTCTTTTCCCGCGTTACTGCGCTCTTCTGCTGTTCACGCTTGTCCCACTCGGCTGTGCGTTTTGCAAAATCCAGCACTCTCTGCTTGAGTTCCTGCTGCCGCGGATAGTTCTGGTAGCGCATCATGGCCAGCCGCCACGGATCGCCGGAAAAATAACGCTCATAAAGGGTCTGGCGTCCGGCAAATGAGGAGCAGGAAAGGTCCCAGGCAATGCGAAAGAGTTCAATGCGTTTGTCCGCAGGAATGGTTGCGCCCTGGTAGTAGCGCTCCACGTCCTCAGCGCGCTCGCCTGAAAGTTCTTCATGACTTGGCACCATCACCAGGCCGCTTGCTCCAAGTATCTGGATGATCTCCACCAGCCGCGGATAGAGCTGCGGAAATAGCGTGCGCACGGTGAGCAGCGGCTGCTCATTCGGCAGCACGGTACCATTTGGACCGGGCACGCAGTCAACTTCTGACGCGCGAATGCAGCTCCGCACAAGTTCCACCGTGTTGATCATTTCGTGGAGGTGGTTCTGCACGTGCTGAAATCCGCCGATACCCACAGCGTCCGCCATATTCAAGGCCACGCCGAGCAGGAATTCCGCCTTGGCCAGGTTCTTGGTGGCGAATTGATGCATGATCTGGTTCATGGTCCCGGTTTCGGCAAACATGCCGTTGCCGAGCTTCGGCTCCTGATAAATGAAGACGCGCTCCCACGGAACCAGCACATTGTCGAAAATGGCAACGCAGTCCATCTCGTCTAGACGCGCCGAGAACGGGTAATCCTGGACACGGCCGTCACGCGGGGTGATGGCCGGACGGCAAATGAAACGCAGGCCTTTGCTGGCGATTGGGATCGAAAACGCAAAAGCGTAGGGCTTGGCATCATCCGAGAGTTGTAGAAACGTTGAAGGAAAGACGGCGATATCGTTGGAAAAGGGGGCCAGCGTGGCGATCATGCGCGCGCCGTGGACCACGATTCCCGCCTCCGTTTCCTTTACAATAGCCGCCGCCGTATTCTGCTGGTGTACCGGCTTGGAACGATCAGTCTGCGGATTGATCAGCGTGTGCGTGAGCGCGAGATCGTGCTTGCGCAGGTGCTCGTAATAGCTGCGAATATTCCTGCCAAACCGCTCCCCGCCGCGCGCGAAGTAGTCCTGCGCGGAACCCAGCCCGGTCATGTGGACGTTCATGAAATCCGGGCTGCGTCCCATCATGCCGCCG
>DASTPO010000106.1:0-6907 GCA_035762225.1 Candidatus Angelobacter sp. | reverse complement strand
CGGCTGGCAAGAAAATAGGACCTTTAGCGTTCTACCTTTTAAATAGCTTTCATCATGGCCAATATTCTGATTGTTGAAGATGAGGCGCGCATGCGCCGGCTACTGGAGATCAGCCTGGGCGAGGACGGGCACAGTGTTCATTGTGCCGAAGACGGGGAGAAAGGCCTGGTCCACCTGCGCAAAGAGGCTGTCGACCTGGTGGTAACAGATCTGAAACTTCCCGGAATGAATGGCCTGGAGTTTCTGCAGGAAGGAAAGCGTTTGAATGCTGCGCTGCCCTTCATCGTGATGACAGCTTACGGATCAGGGGAGACCGCGGGGGACGCGATGAAGGCGGGAGCCCGCGATTACGTGTTGAAGCCGTTCACCATGGCGGAACTGAAGCTGATCATCAACAAAGAACTTGATGTCCAGAAGGTGCGGGATGAAAACCGCAGCCTGAAGGAAGCGCTGGGGCGGCGTTACCACTTCCAGAACATTGTGGGACGCAGCAAGAAGATGCAGGAGGTGCTGGCGCTGGTGGAGCGTGTGGCGCCAACGCACTCCACCGTGCTGATCGGGGGCGAGAGCGGCGTGGGCAAAGACCTGATCGCCCGCGCCATCCACCAGAATTCACGGCGGTCTTCAGGGCCTTTCATCAAGATCAACAGCACGGCCATTCCTGACACGCTTTTTGAAAGCGAGTTGTTTGGCTTTGAGCGCGGAGCGTTTACAGGCGCGCTGGCCAGCAAGCCCGGCAAATTCGAGCTGGCAGATCGAGGAACGCTTTTCCTGGACGAGATCGGCGATGTGCCGGCGCCGATCCAGGTAAAGCTGCTGCGCGTGCTGCAGGAGCGCGAGTTCGAGCGGCTGGGCGGAACAAAGACGCTGAAGGTGGATGTGCGCATGATCGCAGCCACCAACCGAGATCTGCGCGCCGCGCTGGAAGAAGGAACGTTTCGCGAGGACCTTTACTACCGGCTGAACGTGGTGCCGATCGATATACCGCCGCTGCGCGAACACAAAGAAGATATTCCGGAGCTGGTAAATCATTTTCTGGCCCGCTTTGCCTCCGATAACGAAAAAGAAATCGGCGGAATTACGCCTGCCGCAGTCAGCCTGCTCATGCAGTACCACTGGCCGGGCAACGTGCGACAGCTGGAGAACAGCGTGGAGCGCGCCGTTGCCCTGGCTTCAGGCACGGTAATCGACGCGAAAGACATTCACCTGGATGCGACCCAAGGCAAACCGGCAGGCGCGTCTACGCAGGACAATTTTCTTCCCGAAGGCGTGACACTCGAGCAATGGGAAGACAGCATGATCAAAGAAGCCTTGCGCCGGGCCAACGGCAACAAGAGCCAGGCAGCACGGCTGCTGGGATTATCACGTAACGCGTTGCGTTATCGCCTGGGAAAACTCGGCGTGGCGGATGAGGACTAGCGACCCTGCATCGGCGATTCAACGGAAGGTCTGCGCGTGGTTATCGGCGGGCTTCAGAGCTTGCGGAGGTAACCGGCGGCTCGCGATCATAAAGAAGATTCAGGGCCTTTACCATGCCGCGCTTGTCCGCGGGCGTTGCGTCGCTTTGCAGGACGAGTCCAGCCTGATGTTCGAATACGGCAACCGCTTTCTCGCGCGGGAGGAACAAGCGCCGATGCGGATCGGAGATCACCCAGGAATCATTTTGCCGCTCGATATTGAGCTTCCTCTCGACGGTGTTTCCGGCAGCCGCTCGACCATGATCGAGCGTTAGAACTTCGCTCACCCGGAGCGAGACGGTTCCTTCGTCATGCTTGATCTTGACCGCCAAGACTTCAAAGCGTTCAAGCACGGAGAGCGGACGGTCAGGATTAAGGAGCTGCGAGGTCCTGAGCTGTTCGGCGAGTGTGCGTTCACTCTGGCGCAGGGCGGTGTTGATGTCCTGCTTGTCGGGTTTCCCGCGCCGATGGATGGTAGCGATGATGGAAGAAAAATCAGAACTGTCATCATCCGGAGGAGCGAACGCCGGCGCAGGGAGCTCAGTCTCTATCCCCTGAGAAGGCGCCCTTTTGCCGGCCAGCAACGAATGTTGTTGCGGCGATTCTGAGCCGGGTTGACCCGCTGGCTCGGCGAGCGCGGCCAGCACGTTCAGATCAGCGTTCGGTCCCACGATGTAACGGAAAAAGCGCGGACGGCCTCGAGCGCCCCAGTAGTCGCCGGTCCAGGATTCGGTAATGATTCCAGAACGCACCGAACTGAGAAATGAGTTGTCTTCCGGCGAGAGCACGATACCAACATGGCCCAGCCATACAACGAGGTCGCCGGCTTGCGGGACCTTTACCCGCTGAAAATCAGAGGAGCCGCGGTGCAGCACACGCGAATCCTCATAGGTGTAGTTGAGACCGGCGCGGGAATAAAGGAGATGCACAAGATGAGAACAATCAGGCTTGGGACGAACGCGTGGCCCCGTGTGTAGGGCGAAATCTGCCAGGGCTTGCCCCTGCTCGGCGGAAAGCAGCACAGTTACTGCTTCGTCTGTGCGCGCCTGCGCCGCCGGACCGGCAAGGGCGATCCCCAGCCATAGGCCCAGAAATCCGAGTTTGAACAGTGGTCGCATTCGAAGCAAAAATTGCAGTAGCTATTGTGCAATGGAATTGAGTGCTTGTCGGGCAACGTGAAGGCGAAACGCCAACCCATGAGTACATGAACGGCAGTTACCAGAAAGAACGCAACATTTTGCGGCCCCGTCGGTCGCGGTGAATTTGACGGCAAAGGTAAACGGCCATCCGAATAAGCTCTGTGCCAGGATGGCCGTTTGTGCCAGGCCATTTTGACGAAGCCGGAATACCTACCGGCGGCCCCAGAGAGTGAGCTCAGGCTTGCCTGAACCGGGATTTGCTTTGCCATACCAGATCTCAAAGCTTTGCACCAGCCTGTCGCCCTGGAGTTCAATGGCGCGGCTCTTACCGCCGGCGCGGATTACGTTGCGCACCTGAAGCGTCTGCGGTTCGCCGTTGCCATAGTGAACGACGATGTGGTCGAACTCGATGGGAGCGTTGACCACGCGAATCTGCAGAAAGCGGTAGCGGCCAGCGGCCTTGCCGACTTCGATATTGTCGTGATCATGCTGGCCATCGACATGGGATTGACCGAGATAAATCCAATCGGCTGCGTGGACCGACGGGGCTACATAAAGCAACAGGGCAAAAGCAAAAATCGGGATAAAGAATCTCTTCATGTGCAAGCATTCTCCTCTTGGACTGCGAGTGGGAACCGTGCTCATCATGGAACCCAACCAAAGGCTGGTCAAGTCGTGAGCTCGGTTCCGATGAATGAAACACCGGAGGCTCGGGGAAGTTGTTGCCATCGATTCCGGCGTTCCGGCACCTGGAGATCATTTTTGGCGCAACTTTTTGCCGAAATGTGAAAACCAGCATGTCATCAATCGGCCGCAGCCGTGCGTTTTGACGGCGCAGCAAATTGCTTTCGGATTCCGCGATTGAGCGGCTCGGAGTAAAACTGCGCGACCAGGTATCCGAGCAGCCCCGTGAGAGCCAGAGCAACGGGAAAAAGCAGCGGCAGGAAGTTCAGACTGATTCCATAGTGAAGATAGAGGAGAACGACAGGCCAGAGCACGAACATGTGCGTGAGGTAAACCTCATAGCTATTGCGGCCAAACCAGCGCAGGAACGCGGTGGAGTGAAACAGGAGTCTTGCGGTCGAGTTGAAGAAGCTTTTGACGCCGTTGGGTGAATTGGCAGACGTGGTTGCGCGGGTGACATCGCCGGCAATTGCGCTATTTTCAAATCGCTGTTGCAGCGAGATCAGGAGCATGGCCGCACCGAGTTCCAGAATGGTGACGTCGAGTCCTGCTTTGTAAAACGCCAAACGGGCCGCGGCCGCGCGAAAGACAGTAATCAGCAGACAGAGCGCACTCCCGCAGAGCCGAAGCGCGACTGTGGCCTTGCCACTAAGGCGAATTCGAGCCGTAAGGATCGCAGCCAGACAGCCCAGCGCGATACCGTCCATGCCGGAGAGATATCCGTAGTCGGCCCAGAGGTCGTTGAAGGCATGGGTGCGGGCGAATGGTCCGATGATGACAAAACAGCAGAACGCGCCGGCGATCAACAACTGCTTGCGCAGCAGCGTGCACAACAAAGGAAAGAAAACATAAAATACTTCTTCCACCGAGAGCGACCAAAGGACGTCCCACGATGCCGGCAAATATCCCGTATGCGCTTCCAGCCAGTTGATGTGGAAGGTGAGCGCTGCAAGAAGCGCGCGTCCGAGCGAGGTGTGTTGCGTGTTGATGACGAAGCGAGGAACGCCCGCACGGTCGAGCAAAGCGAGAATCGCCAGCAATCCGGCCAGACAGGGAATGATGCGGGCAAAACGCATCAGGTAAAACTGGCGGCGATCGATGTGACGCAGGCTGCCCCAGCGCTTGAGCGACCAGGTTGTGATCAGGAAGCCGGAGATCACGAAGAAAACGATCACGCCGTAGTATCCGTTCCAGAAAAGCACGCGGTCGGCGGATGGACCCAGCAGTTTTCCAAATGCGCTCAGATGAAAGCGAACGCGAAGGTTGGTGTGGTGCAGTACTACAGCAATAATGCAAAGCCCGCGCAGGATGTCGATGCCCTGAACACGATTCTCGGCCTGGGAAGAAACAGTCGCGGGCTGGGGCAAGGTCACCTAGGCAGTGTAATGTATCTTTAGGCCGGGCAGGTCACTTCAGCCAGCGCACGCATCATTTTTCAAAACAAATTTTTGCCGCAACGGCGGCCGTTTCGCCAACGACCGATCAATTTTTGCTGGGCTTCTTTGGCGTCAGGTCGCAAGCCTGTTTGATCTGCGCCAGGTCAAGGCCCGCGGGCGAGAACTCGGCGATCTCCGGACCGCGGCGTCCGGGGATCTCTACTTTGAAGATGTGCGCGCCGATCAGTTCTCGCGTGGTGCCTTTATCCATGGATAGAAAACGGCCGCGAATCCAGTTCCAGCCGTGGCTGTGGTGCGTGTCATCCACGCGCACCCGGACTTCAATCTGTGGCTGTCCCCAAAATCCCGGACGGTTCGGCGGGCCCAGCGGAATGCCGGGATTGAAATCGGCGTAGGTGTATTTCTTGTTGGTGCAGACCAGTTCGATGCGCGGCTTGTAGTCAGGGCTCACGCTGAGGTAGTTGTCAGAGAGCAGCTCAAAGCGGACTTTTTTCGCGGCAGTCATCTTGTCTTCTGAGCGAAACTCAATCCATTTTCCGCCAACGCTTACGCCGTCAGCCTCTCCCTGGTAAGGACTCATCACGCCGCTCTGTGCGGCGGCCGCAAGCGCCAACGCGCCCGCGACAGCCATCGCACCGATCGCAGCCAGAGATGCAAACAAGGTCTTCACGGCCAAAGCTCGCCGCTTTCCGCTCAGGAAATGCAATGCTCTCACGGTTTCCTCCGCACAGAATTATTTCCAATCACATTCTTACAGCGTCCAGCACTGACGTCCAATGGAAGTTGCGCAGGAAAACTGCGCAGCCTGTCAGTGCGATTGACCATCGCCGACGGCGAGGAAGAGAATGATCGGTCAAGGAGCAAATCATTATGCCAACCTTTACGACCAAAGACGGAACGCAGATCTATTACAAGGACTGGGGCGTGGGACAGCCGGTGGTTTTCAGCCATGGCTGGCCGCTTTCGGCCGATGCATTTGAAGACCAGATGATTTTTCTGGCGGACCGAGGCTATCGCTGCATTGCCCATGACCGCCGCGGCCACGGACGCTCCAGCCAGCCTTGGAACGGCAACAACCTTGACGCTTACGCCGATGATCTGGCCGAACTGACTGAAAAGCTCGACCTGAAGAACGCGGTGCATGTTGGACACTCCACTGGCGGCGGCGAGGTCGCGCGCTATCTCGGTCGTCACGGTAGCAAGCGAGTGGCCAAAGCCGTGCTGATTAGCGCCATCCCCCCGCTCATGTTGAAAACCGCGGCCAATCCTGGCGGGTTGCCCATTGAAGTGTTTGACCAGCTGCGCGCCAGCGTTCAGGCAGACCGTTCGCAGTTTTTTCAGGACCTTAGCGCCCCGTTCTATGGCGCCAATCGTCCCGGGGCCAAGGTCTCCGCCGGCCTGCGCCACTCCTTCTGGCTCCAGGGCATGATGTGTGGTATTAAGGCCGCTTATGATTGCATCAAGGCGTTTTCGGAAACCGACCTGACCGAAGACCTCAAGAAGATCGACGTTCCCACGCTGATCATTCATGGCGACGATGACCAGATCGTGCCCATCGGTGCGTCGTCCATGATGTCATCCAGGATCGTGAAGGACGCGACACTGAAAATCTATCCGGGCCTGCCTCACGGCATGTGCTCTACGCACAAAGACCTGGTGAACGCTGACCTGCTGTCGTTCCTCGGCCGTAGCGCTCAAGCGGCAGCGTAAGTCAAGAGGTAAAAAACCGGCCTTCGCCAACGCGGAGGCCGGCAGTACATCACGAGGGATTCAGGATTTACCTCCCCAGCTTCCGCTCCAACTTCTCATCTCAAAGGCCATGGCTCGTTGGGTGAAGGTGATGGGCCGCGCGATGTTTGCCGTCGGGCGAATCAGCCTTGGTCAAAGCGAAACCATTCCTCAATGCTCCGGCGGGTTCTTTTGTTGCTTTTCGTCGATGGAGCGCGGATCGCCTAACAATGATCGCATTAGTTTCACCAACTGGTCAGGCTCGTGGCTGGAGACATTGTGGTCAGCCGAGTCACACTTCTGCCCAATGCCCGGAGCTGCGCCAACGATCGGGATGCCGGCATTGGCGCGTTTGACTGCCCCAGCCACCCGGTCACAGTCGATGGCGCCGTCATTGACGAGAACCGCGGCAGAGATTCGGGGAAACAGCTCAAAGAGTGCCAGGGCCTCAGCGGTGCTGTGTGCGGTGAGAACGTTGAACTTTGCCGTCTCCAATACCAGC
>DASTPO010000105.1:0-11363 GCA_035762225.1 Candidatus Angelobacter sp. | reverse complement strand
GCTTCCTGAAGAGTATTTGCATCAGCTGGTCAATCACCATATTGCCGGGGCCGGTATCAAATGCCATTACCGCGTCAGGCTTCGCGCCAGCGGGAATGGCTGTGAGATTGGCAATCCCACCGAGATTTTGCACAATGCGGCCTGCATGCTTGTCACGGAAGATCGCATAATCCAGAAAAGGAACCAGTGGCGCGCCTTTGCCTCCAGCCGCCATGTCCGCCGGACGAAAATCCGATACCACGGTGACTCCCAGCCGCGCAGCCACCATGGCTGCTTCTCCCGTTTGCCAGGTGCAGGCAATCTTGGTTCCCAGATAAGAGGCCGCTTCGCCCTGATGGTAGATGGTCTGTCCATGGCAGCCGACCAGGTCGAGCTTTGGGGCGCGGATTTTTTTCTGTGCCTGCTCCACCGCCTCGCCGTAGAAGTCACCCAGCCGGAAATTCAATCGAGCCAGCTCTGCCACGCTTGTGTTCTCCGAGTTCATCGCTGCCAGCACGGCCTGGCGCATCGGCTTCGGATATTCAACATGGTGGTGTCCCAGCAGATCAAAATGCAGGTATGATCCAAGGCCGCGCAGCCGGACAATGGCCACATCTACCCCGTCCGCCGATGTTCCGCTCATCACCCCGGCTACGATCAAACGTTGGTCTCCCTGGCTATGTGCAGGCGGTCATCGATCACGGGCGCGCTCACAATGCGGGAAAAATCGTTCACCAGTTTTTGCAGTTTCTCCACGACTTTAGCTTTTGGTTCCGAGGCAAAGCCCCGCAGTTCTGTTGACTTTTTCTTGAATTGGAGCACGCGCTTTGCCGCCCGCTCCACGTGCGCCGCGAATTTCCGGTCGCGCTCTGCGGTGCGCAGCACAGCTTCAAAGCCGCGCCATACCAGCTCCTGGTTATGGCAAACCAGGAACATGTCCGCCCCGGCGCGCAATGTTTCCACTGCTACGTCCTCAATGTCGCCGGTGGAGAGCACTCCGCCCATCTCCAGGTCGTCGGAGATGATCAATCCGCGATAGCCGATCTTCTTCCGCAATACGTCCTGCATCCACTTGCGGGAGAGGGAAGCCGGAAGCTTGTTGTTGGTGACTTCCGGATAGGCCGCGTGCGCCACCATCACGAAAGGAATCTGCGACCGCAGCTTGCGGTAGGGAAGCAGGTCCTCGGCCCATAACCTGCGCCAGCTTTTTTGCACTACCGGCATGTCATGATGGCTATCCAAATTGGCTTCGCCCAGGCCCGGGAAGTGCTTGCCGCAGCCCAGCACTTTGGCCGATTTGAGCCCTTTCAGGAATTCCCGAGAATATGCAATCGCCTTCTCTGGATCAGCCGAAGCTGTTCGGCTGCTAAGCACCGAGCGCGATGCTTCAAACCCCAGATCGAATACCGGAGCAAAGTCGGTGTTGAAACCCAGAGCGCGTGCTTCTAACCCGAGGATGCTGCCGTGCATGCGGAAGAGCTTGCGATTGCCGGTGGCGAATACCTGCTCTACCGACGGCGCGGGCGCGATCACTTTTTTCAGGCGGTCCACGGTGCCACCTTCCAGGTCAACGCAGAGGAACATTGGGACTTGCGTGGTAGCTTGCGAATCGCGCAAAAGTTTCCACGTTTGTTTTGGCTCTTCGATGTTGCGTGCAAACAGGATCACGCCACTGGGCTGCAGCGTGCTGAGCGTGGTGCGCAATTTGCTGTCAACCTCAAGACCGTCATAACCCAGGATGAGCAGTTGGCCTACTTGCCGGCGAAGGGTATCCGTTTTTGGCATGCCTTCCGATTATACGAAGATTGGCCGCAGACTCCGCTCCGGACTTTTGGAAAGAATATGCCGGATCAAGCACCATTAACTGGATGAAGGCGATAAGGCCCCCAGCAACCTAATGAAAATTGGAGATCATTACCACGTCACTTTTGCGCTGCCCTCGAGAGAAAGCCAACTGCCTGCCGTCGCCGGACCAGGCAAACGCGAACATATCTCCGCTGGTGAACTTGGTGATCTGTATTGGATCCCCGCCAGAGAGCTTCTGCTCCCAGATGTTGGTCGCGTGATTGCGGTTAATCAGGAAAGCGATGGCGCTGCTGTCCGGCGTAAAGGAGCCAGTTTGCAGTCCGTAGGGAGCATCAAAGGTTTTCAGTGGCTTTCCGCCGGCAGCAGGCACCACCACCATCTGGGCCACGTAACTGTCGCCATCCAGTCTCTGCGACCCAGTGAGCCTCAGCTTGCCATCCCTGGATGAAGCATATACGGCAAAGGGAAGGTTGAGCTTTACCGGAGTTCCGCCCTCGATTGGCACTTCCCACAGCCCTTTATCGGAGGCATAAAAAACCGATTTCGAATCCCACGAGCATAACCCACCTCCCACCAGCGAGCCGACATCGAACTTCTTCGCATTTGAGCCATCGCTGTTAGCGCGCCAGAGTTGGAGCGTTCCGTTATGCCAGGTGGTGTACGACACGTGCTTGCCGTCAGGACAGGCAGACAGCTGCAGATGAGGGTCTCTATCATTGGTAAGAGGAGTGCTATCGCTGCCGTCCGGCTTCATCAACATCCACTGGAATCTCGAGTTTGCGGCCACGATCTGGTTTCCGATCCAGTCCAGCCCAAGGCCCAGGGGCGCTCCGGAGGTGACTTGCCTGGCCTCAGACCCATCCGCCTTTGCGACCCAAATGTCGCTGGATGTCGTATCCTGTAGCGCGACCAGTGAGTTTCCGTCGCGCGTTACTTCCATGCAGCACAGGCTGTAGTTGGTGAGGTCATTGGTAAAGCGGCTGACTTCGCCTTCGGGATAGCTGACAAAAAAGATCTGCCCGCGTCCGCTTTCCAGGTCCGTGGCCACCACCAGCACGCCACGTCCGTCCGGCAGCCACGCCAGCGCCTGCGCGCTTGCGTTGAAAGCATGCAAATCGCGCGCTGCGCCGGTTTGCACCGAGATTGTCATTACCACCCAGCGAAAATTGCCGTCCCGAGTTTCCGGTGAGACTACAGCCAGAGTCTGCCCGTCGGCGGACCAGCTAACGGCGGCGCTTCCCGGCGGAAATCCTATGCGGGCAGAGACTAGGCGCTCCTCACTGCCGTCAGCATTGGCGATGAGGATATTGTTTCCCGGCGGGTCGAGTATGCCGCGGACGAAGGCAATCTGGCGTCCATCAGGAGAAAAGGCGGGGGCTGAATCAATGTCGCGTAGTAGTCGCTGTGGTGTTCCGCCCAGCACCGGCATCTGGTACAGGTAACGGAAATTTACCGTGGACTTATCAGAGCGTACAAACATCACATAGTTGCCATCGGGCGTAAAGCTCACCGCGACGTAATGCGCCTGCTCCGGCGGGATCACCTGGATGTTGCCCCCGGTGGCCACCTGCCGTACCCACAAACTCTCCTGGGCGCCATCATGCGTCACATAGACGATATAACGGCCATCAGGCGAGAGTGACGATGCGCCCGCGTTGCCACTCTGCGTGACCTGCTGAATCTTCATATTTTGCAGGTTGAAACTATGCGGACGTTTTACTCCAAAAATATCCGCCAACTCCCAGTGCGATAACCACGAAAGCGATGGTAGCGCCGAGCAGAAATCTATTGGTTGAAGCTTTCTTCTTTGCCGGGAGTGCCGCTGCCGAGGACTGACGGGAAACCGGCACGCGGCCGGAGCTGGTATCGCGCTTCAGCCGTTTCAGTTCAGCCCGCATCTCTGACGCACTCTGGTAGCGCAACTCCCGGTCTTTTTCGAGTGCTGTACGGATGACCTCATCGAGCTTGGGCGGAAGCTGCGGATTGAGTTCGATGGGCGGCACGGGATCGCGATTGAGAATGCCGTCAAAGATCACCGCCGCGGTTGACCCATCAAAGGGCAGTTTGCCAGTCGTCATCTCATAGAGCACGGTTCCGAAGGAGAACAGGTCGCTGCGCGCATCCAGCTCCTGGCCGCGAGCCTGCTCCGGAGACATGAACGCCGTGGTTCCTACCGCCATTCCGGGCGAAGTCAGATGCTCTGAGCCGGTTACGGGGCCGGCAAATGTCGGCTGGGCGGAAGTGCGACCGGCCGCTACCAGCTTCGCCAAGCCAAAGTCCAGGACCTTAACCTGCCCGCGAGCCGAAACCAGGATGTTTGCGGGCTTGATGTCACGATGAACCACGCCTGCGCTGTGCGCCGCATCAAGCGCGTCGGCAATCTGGATGCTGAGATCCAGGGTTTCCTGCACGGTAAGCCGTTGGCGCCCCAAATACCGGTCGAGCGGCTCGCCCTCGATCAGTTCCATAGCGATGAAATATTCGCCGTCTGCTTCGCCAATCTCGTAAATCGTGCAGATGTTGGGGTGATTCAGTGAAGACGCGGTGCGCGCTTCCTGCTTGAACCGCTCCAGCGCCTGCTGGTGGCCGGCAAGCTCGGGAGACAGAAATTTCAACGCGACGCGGCGGCCCAGGTTGAGGTCCTCAGCGGAAAAAACCGACCCCATGCCTCCAGAGCCCACGCGGTCCTGGATTCGATAGTGCGATATCTGGCGAATGAGATTACCCCGTTCTTGTGCAATATATTTGCGCTAGATCTGTTTTTTCAACTCCCACAGCAAGTTCATCGCTTCCATAGGGGTCAGGTTATTGAGGTCAGCCTCTTTCAATCGGTCCACAATCTTCTGTGAAAGCGGCGTAAACATCGTAAGCTGCATTTGTGGCTCCGGGTCGTATGCGCCCGGAGAGAGATGCGCCGTAGTCTCATGCTCCGCATTTTCATGCTCGTGCAGCACCTCGCGAGCCCGAACCACCACCTCGGCAGGCAGGCCAGCCAGTTTGCCCACCTCAATGCCATAGCTTCGGTCAGCCGATCCCGGCTCCACCTTGCGCAGAAACACGATTCCTCCGGCATTCTCCTTCACCGAGACATGGAAATTCTTGACCCCTTCAAGCCGGTCCAGCTCGGTGAGTTCATGATAATGCGTCGCGAAAAGCGTTTTTGCCCGGCTGGTGGAATGGATATATTCAATCACCGCCCACGCGATGGCCAGGCCGTCATAGGTCGCGGTGCCGCGGCCAATCTCATCCAGCAGGATCAGGGAGCGCGGCGTGGCTGTGTTGAGGATCGCCGCCGTTTCGGTCATCTCCACCATGAAAGTGGATCGCCCACGGGCCAAGTTGTCACCGGCTCCGATGCGAGTAAAGATGCGGTCAACCACGGGCAGGCGCGCTGAGCGCGCCGGCACAAACGAGCCCATCTGCGCCATCAGCACGGTTAAGGCTGTCTGCCGCAAATAGGTTGACTTACCGCCCATGTTGGGACCGGTGATCAGCAGGATGCTATGGCTGGAGGAGTTGAGATAGAGATCGTTGGGTACAAATCGGTCATTGCTTCCGGTTAGCTCCAGCTGTTCCAGCACCGGATGGCGTCCTTCCATGATTTCCAGCTCTCCGGCCCCGGCCGAGAATTGAGGCCGGCAGTACCCGCGGTTTTGTGCCACGAACGCCAGCGATGCCAGAACATCTACCTCGGCCAGAGAGAGTGAGGTCTGCCGGATCCGCCGTGCTTCGCCTGCAACCGCCGTGCGCAATTCAGTAAATAACCGCCGCTCGATCTCGACAATCTTTTCCTGCGCGTCCAGTACCTTGGCCTCGTATTCCTTGAGCTCCGGGGTGGTGAAGCGCTCAGCGTTCACCAAAGTCTGCTTGCGCTCATAATCGGGGGGTGCGTGGTGCAGATTGGCTTTGCTGATTTCCAGGTAATAGCCAAAGACTGAGTTGAACTTAATCTTGAGCGAGTTGATGCCCGTCCGCTTGCGCTCGCGCTCTTCAATCTGGGCGATGTACTGCTTGCTGTTGCGGCTGAGATTGCGCAGGTCATCCAGTTCCTTGTCGACATCCGGCGCGATCACGCCGCCATCCACCAGCGTCAACGGCGGCTCCGCCATAATCGTATTCTCGATGCGCTCGCGCAGGTCCGCCAGTTCGTCCAACAACCCATTCAGCTCTGCCAGCCGCGGCGCATCCAATCTGGCCAATGCTTCCTTGACATGGGGAATGCGATTCAAACTTGCGCAGAGCGCCAGCACGTCACGCGGGCTGGCTGTCTCCAGCGTCACCCTGCTTAATAGCCGCTCAATGTCGAGCACTCCTTCCAGCGCCCGCCGCAGCTCCTCGCGCGCGACAAACTCCTTTACTCCGGCCTGCACCGCGTCCAGCCTGCGGTTGATCTCTTCAATTTCAATCGAGGGCCGCAGCATCCAGGCGCGCAGCAGGCGCTTGCCCATGGGCGTCAGCGTGGCGTCCAGCGCGCGGAACAGGGTGACCTCAGCGCCGGTGTTGGCGAACAGCGGTTCCACCAGTTCCAGGTTCCGGACTGTCACCGCATCCAGCACCAGGTATTCCTGGCGATCGTAAAAGCCGATGCGGTCCACGTGCTGCAGCGTGCCCCGCTGCGTGGAGCGAACGTAATGCAGGATCGCTCCCGCGGCCGTGGCCGCCGCAGGCCTCCCCTGTAAGCCGAAGCCTTCGAGCGAAAGCACGCCTAGCTTGTTTTCCAGGAGAGGGATTGCATAGTCCGGCGAGAAAACCCAGTCATCCAGAGGCGTTTCGGTAAAGCGCGCTCGCTCACCCGGCTGCTGCAAGGCGGAGGCTTTGCTCGGCTCCGGTGGCAGCCCCACCTGCACCCCTGGTCCGATTTGCACTCCCGCTCCCACCCGGACGGTTGGGGCAGGTTGTGTCGCGGTGTCGCTCTCTCCCTGGTGCAAAGGAGCGCGGTCAAACAGCGGCAACCCACTCGGGTAAAGAACCTCTCGGGGACGAAGCTGCTGTAGCTCTTCCACTACGCGCCGCTCCGCGTCCGGACCGCGAAACTCCGTGGCACGGAATTCACCTGTGGAAAGATCAAGCGCGGCCAGGCCCACCGCCCCGCCGCCACCTGACGAAGTGGCCCGGGCCAGGGCTGCAAGAAAATTGTTTTCCTCCGAGCCCACGCTTGAGTCGATAGCCGTACCCGGCGTGAGCACCCGCGTCACCTCGCGCCGTACCAGCTTCTTGGCCACGCTGGGATCTTCCATCTGTTCGCAGATGGCGACCTTGAAGCCCTTACGCAGCAGCTTGGAAAGATAGTTCTCTGCCGCATGATAGGGAACGCCGCACATGGGAATGGCGTGGTCTTTTTCTTTGTTGCGCGAAGTCAGAGTGATCTGGAGCTCCTTTGCTGCGACCACCGCGTCTTCGAAAAAAAGCTCGTAGAAGTCTCCCAGGCGGAAAAAGAGCAGGGCGTTGGGATGCTGCTTTTTGATGGCGGCATACTGCCGCATCAACGGGGTGGAGGGCTCTGTCATGCGCGGGCGAATTCCTGGCTGGTGAACGGATTATATCGCAGGCTCTGGAGTAGCTTTTAGAAGGCAGAACGCGCGGCGCAACCCGGTCGCGTCGTTCCATTGCGGGCAGCGATTTTCTTCACTGAATCCGCCGCCATAAGAATTTGGTTGACAATTCCTGCCCTGAAGCTCAATATTGAACGCGTTCAAGTATGGAAATGAGGGCTTGTGGAGAACCGCTTTTTTACCAAACGCACCATTGTGGGCTCCCTGTGTGGCATTGCCACCGGGTTGCTGGGATTTGCCATTGCGACGGCCGGGACGAAGGGCATGGGTTATGTGTTATTTGGGCTGACCCCTTTCTTTCTTGGAGTCGTTATTGGCTGGTCAAATCGGGCGGCCAAGGTTGCGGGAATCTCCGCCCTGATCTCCCTGGGCGGCACCCTGCTGGTGCTAGTCGCGTTGGGCAAGGAAGGGCCGCTTTGCGCGGCCATGGCATTTCCATTCCTTCTGGTCAGTTTGTTGCTCGGTACATTGCTGGGCGTCGGGTTTCGGGTTGCGATCAAGCCGGAGCCGAAGAACAGAGATATTACAGTAGGCGCTCTCTTCCTGGTGTCGCCCTTTGTTTTCTTAGGTGGAGCGCGTCTCGAGCGTCCATTTCTCGACCACACGCGAATTGAATCAGTTACGACATCCGTCCAAGTCGCGGACAAGCCCGAAGTGGCATGGTCACACATCCAGTCGATTGACAGCGTGAACGGCAGCAAGCCGTGGCTGATGCACATTGGCCTGCCCGTTCCACAAAAATGTACGCTGGAAAAAACCGCCGTCGGCGCTCGTCGTACCTGTTATTTTGACCAGGGCTACATCCAGGAAACGGTCACCACCTGGGACCCGCCACGTCATATGGGTCTTCGCATTGATCGCACGCACATGCCGGGCAGGCATTGGCTCGGATTTGAGAATGCCGATTACTGGCTGCAACCGGAAGGCGACGGCACTCGCCTGACCCGCACTACCACCATCAGCTCTCATCTTTACCCGGCCTGGTACTGGCGGCCGCTGGAACATTGGGGCGTGAATTCGGAACACAGGTACATCCTAAGTGATGCGGTGCGGCGTTCCAATCTATCCAGTGGAAGGTAGATGTTTCGCAGCGGTGCGGCATCCCGCTCTATTGACGCTGGCGCGTTGCTCTGTTTACCTAGACATGACATGGAATTACGTAAAGACCCCATTACCCGCTCCTGGGTGATCGTAGGTGATGACGTGGAGCGGCAAAGCCAGCCCGGACATTGTCCATTTTGTCCTGGCTCTCTCAACGCGCCCCAGGGCATTGCCACGCTGAACTCCACTGATCACAGCGCCGGGCCGGTCATGGCCATGGTTCATCCCGCGCCGCTGTATCGCATTGAAGGCGAGCCGCACCGTCATGCCGAGGGAATCTATGACGCCATGAACACCGTGGGCGCGCATGAGGTCCTGGTGCAGAGCATCCGCCATGACATCGAACTGTGGCAATCCTCTGACGCTGAAATTTCGCAATTCCTGCTGCTGGCGGCGCAGCGTATCCAGGACTTGAAAGGCGACCTCCGCTTTAAATACGTAACCATGTTCAAGAACCACGGCGGTCCGGCAGGACAGGAGTTCGATCATCCTGTATCTGAGCTTACTGCCACCACGTTTGTTCCGCGGCGCGTGCTCTACGAGCTTCGGGCTTCCCGCGATTATTATCTGGAAAAAGAGCGCTGCGTCTTCTGCGATACGCTGGTGCAGGAGTTTCGCGATCCGGTCCGCATTGTGGAGACGCATGGCGATTACGTTTCGCTCTGTCCCTTTGCGTCGCGCGTGCCGTATGAAATCTGGATCATGCCGCGCAAGCATGAATCTTCATTCGAACGCGGCATCACCTCCCGTTCGGCGCGCTTGAACGAACTTGCCGGGTTGATCCGGCGTACCCTGCAGCGGGTGATGAGCGTTTCCGAATCGTTTCACCTGGTGCTGCATACGGTGCCCAATACCTACCAGAAGTCGAACATCCTCCAATACTGGAAGACCGTGGATGAGGACTATCACTGGCACATTGAAATCCTGCCTATCATGGGCACGCGGGCCAAGCCCTACTTCCTGAAAGAGGTGTATTACACCCATATCTCTTCGGAATCCGCGGCGGAAAAGTACCGCAAGCTGGCCATCCGGTAGCGCCTCTTTTGGTCATGCCCGGTTGGAGCGAGAAGCCGCTATCAATCGGCGGCCGTCGGGTCCTGCAAATGCCGCTAAGCCGGCTGCTAATATTCCTGCCGACATGTCATATATCCGTGCGCCTCAACCCACTCATACATTGAAACTCGAGCATGGCGCGGGTTGCATTTCAGAGGCTTGTGGCTCAACCAGCATGGACCAAACCGATGTCCGGGGTGAACTCGAGCAAATGCATTCCGCCAGCTTCGGCTGGGCGTTATGGTGCTGCCATCACCGTGTGGAAGAGGCAGAAGAGGCCTTGCAGGCGGCTTATGTGAAGGTTCTGGAAGGCTCCGCGCGTTTTGACGGCCGCTCGCACATTCGGACGTGGTTTTTTTCCGTAGTGCGGCGCACGGCTTTGGAACAACGGCGGCGTCGATGGTTGCATGAAGCCCTTCTGGGACGATGGTTCAGCCCGTCCGTCAACTCGGGTTACGGGGCGGAGCCGGAGGAAGCGCTCAGCGCGTCGGAAGAAAATCTTGCATTGCGGCGCGCCCTGGCCGCGCTTCCGACACGACAGCGTGAGGTTTTGCACCTGGTGTTCTACCAGGAGATGACGATTGAAGGGGCGGCCAAGGTCTTGAATATTGCCCTGGGAACGGCGCGCACGCATTTTGAGCGGGGAAAGGCGGGGCTGCGCGAACTCTTGCAACCGAGGACAAAAGATGTCGGAGCGTGAAAGATCTGCCAATACGAACGATGCCGGGTTGCGTGATCGATTCGCGGCCTTGCGGAGCGAAGAGTTGAAGATTGCTCCCGAATTCTCGTCGAGTTGGCTTGGAAAACCGCGGGTTCCTCGGCGCCGTTGGCGCGGGCTGGTTGTCACTGCATGTGCTTTGGTGGTGTTGCTGGCAGTCCTGTGGTTGAAGCCAGAGCGGGATCGCGGGAGACCCAGCGAAGCGGCTTCCATTACCGAATGGAAGGCACCGACTGATTTTCTTTTGCAGACGCCCGGGCGTGAATTCCTGCGCACCGTGCCTCAATTCGGAGCGTGGCCTGCTTCCAAAGCTGTCACCGCTCCATCGTCAGAGAACGCCAACTAGAAACGCTTTTATCTTGAGGAGGACTTGGATGAAATTCACCAGACTGTGCTTCGTATTGCTCATTGTGGCTCCCGCTTTATGGGCGCAAAAGCCAGCAGACAATCCCGTTGCCAAAACATTGTTCCCGCCTGAACTCGTCATGAGGTTTCATCAGGAGATCAGCCTGGACGATAGTCAGTCGCGGGCGATGCGCGACGCGATCCAGAACGCGCAGGGAAAGTTCGTAAGCATGCAGTGGGACCTGCAAACCGAAACCGATAAGCTGGTTAAGCTGCTCAAAGCACATCCTGTGGATGAGCAGGCGACCATGGTGCAGGTTGACCATGTGCTTGACCGCGAACGCGACATCAAGAAAGCGCAAATCTCACTGCTGATCCGCATCAAAAACCTGCTCACTGAGGCGCAGCAAACCAAGCTCATGGAACTGGCTGCCGACACTCTTTTAAAACAGCCCTGAGCCCTCGCAAACCGGCGCTCGATGATTTTCCGCATCGGCGCCGGACTTCTTCTCCCATGATGGAGTAGGCCATCCCTCCAGCCCAAATTGTGCTTCATTCGCAAATGGCCTGATGGGTAAGGTTTAGGCCTTATTCGAATGCCAGGCAGCTAGCCCCAAGTGCTGTCCGGATGAGTACCTTTGTGCGTTAAATCACACCTGGTTCTGCTCTCTCGCGGCTATAATTTGCAATAACTTATGCTTCCGTTGTTCTGGTTACGCGTGGCTTTGAGCCTGTATGGCGTAGGACTGCTCTACGCCCTGGCATCGTTTTGGAGTGGCAGAAAAATCCTCTCCCGGATTACCTTGCCC
>DASTPO010000104.1:0-8663 GCA_035762225.1 Candidatus Angelobacter sp. | reverse complement strand
GAGACGAAATAGCGGGCTGCGTGCGCAGGCGCTTTTCCGCCGCGCGGGAAAAGCTGGCTCGCCGGGCGACCTCCAGAAAGGTCTCTAGCTGATCGAAGTCCATGCGGTGCCTATCAGTCTAGCATCCGCTGCCCAGGAGGTTGGATCCCGGGGTTAGCCGTCATCAAGACAGATCAGGATGGCGAAATCACCCGGATTTGCTGAATGCTAGAATCGGGGGCCATGAAAGCGGTCATAGCCGAACGATACGGCGGCCCCGAGGTACTTGAGATTGCTACGGACGTTCCCGCGCCCCGCGTCGGGCCGAACGGAGTTCTGGTCCAGGTACGAGCTTCCAGCGTAAATCCGCTGGATTGGAAGCTCCGACAAGGGCTGCTGCAGCCGGTACGCCCGGTGATTTTTCCTGTGATCTGGGGTTGCGATCTCTCTGGCGTCGTGACTGAGGTTGGACCGGCCGTGACGCTATTCAAGCCGGGTGACGAGGTCTACGGTTTCAAAGATGGTTATGTGGCCAAAACGTATCGGGGAGCTTATGCGGAATATTCGGTGGCGCCGGAGAAGAGTCTGGCTCGGAAACCCGCTGGCCTCAGCCACGAACAGGCAGCCACGGTTCCACTGGGGGCGCTGACAGCATGGCAAGCGCTCCTGGGCCACGGAAAGCTTAAGGCGGGGCAGCGTGTGCTCATCCATGCCGGAGCAGGCGGCGTGGGCGTGATGGCGATCCAGATTGCCAAGGCTTTTGGAGCGTGGGTAGCCGCGACAGCTGGGCCAAAGAACCAGGATTTGCTGCGTGAACTGGGAGCGGATATGGCAATCGACTATTCACGCGAGCAGTTTGATCGGGTGCGCCCGAAGTTTGATCTGGTGCTGGATGGCGTTGGACAACGAGTGTGGCCTGGCTCCATGCGCGTGCTGAAATTTGGCGGCCGGTTGGTTACGCTGGCGATTCCGATACCCGAGCGGCCGGCGGGAAAACTAAAATTCTTTGCGACGGCCCTCGCCGGAGTGGCCGGCGGCACTGTACGTGGATGGCTGGGCGGAAAGCGTTTGCTGATAACACAGGTCAAGCCGCGTGGAGGCGAGTTGGAAAAGATCACAGCATTGATTGAAGCGGGTAAGATTCGTCCGGTGGCAGAAAAAGTTTTTTCGCTGGAGCAAATTGCCGATGCGCATCGGCTGAGCGAAGGCGGTCATGTTCGGGGCAAACTGGCGATCAAGATCGGTGACGGCAGTTAGCACGAAGCTGTGATCCCGGTTCCAATGAGCCGCAGCGTGTGTGAAAAAGTTTGCATACACAGCGAAAACCCTATATATATTGAATTCATCTTGATGCGATACCTAGACTTTCGGCTTCCTTAGTACCTGTAATTTTTCCTGACCCTGTGCACTCCTTACGTGATTGTGAGTTGCTGAAATCCAGCATCTACAAACCATCCTGTTTGAATTCTTCATTTGAAATTTGCGGCGAAATGGAATTCGAGTTGCGACCCGTTCAGTAATACCGCAAAAGCGTAAACCTGAACGGCATTGCTCACCGGCAGCTTCACTATGCCACCCTCCGTCCGTTCTAAAAAATTCTAAGCGAGGCTGAATGAGAAAAGCTTTCATGCTCTTTGTGTTGAGTTGTCTTTTTACGGGCGCTCCATTGCTGCGCGCCGCCCAACCTACTGCTATTTTTACTGATCTGTTGAGCGGCCCGAACAGCGGAGGGCAGAACAACCAGGGCGCAATTGTGACGGTCTACGGATTTGGCTTTGGCGCGACCCGCGGAAGTTCGGCGGTGACAATTGGTGGCGCTGCACCGGCGGCATACCTGTTTTGGTCGGACAGCAAAATCAGTTTTCAGTTGGGCAATTCCGCCGTGACGGGAAGCATTGTGGTCAACGTTGCCGGAGCAGGAGCCAGCAACGCAATGCCGTTTACGGTGCGCTCGGGCAGAATCTTCTTTGTTGCTCCGGGCGGTACGGACACCAATGCCGGCAGCTTTACTTCTCCCTGGGCCACCGTGCGGCATGCCAAGAACAGCGCGCAGCCGGGGGACATCATTTATTTAATGAATGGCGTCAATGAGACCTCGCTGGATGGGTCCAGCTCGACGCTTGCCATCGCCAAGAGCGGATCATCGGGCCTGCCGATTGCGCTGGTCGCATATCCGGGTGCCACAGCCACCATTGGTTCAGCCACGGGCCAGCCTTATGGCATCCGCACTACGTCCGCCTCCAGCAACTGGGTGCTGGCGGGACTCAGCCTTCGCGGCGCATTCAGCGCGCTCGCCGTGGCTAATTCATCTAACTGGCGGGTGATTGGAAATGACGTTTCCTGCCCTAATGGTTCGGGATCAGGAGCGTGCGCTGAGTTTTCCACGGATACAAACGTCTCCCTGTACCGCAACCGAATTCATGACAGCGGTTCCACCACCAGCACCAACATCAAGCTGTACCAGGGGGTGCAATTTGACGAGGGTTCAAACGGCATTGATTTCGGATGGAATGAGATTGCCGGGATTCGATCGTGCCGCGCCCTCCAGTTCTTCTCAGACACCACTCCACTATTCAACATCACCGTGCGCAACAACCTCAT
Source organism: Candidatus Angelobacter sp. (assembly GCA_035762225.1). Lineage (GTDB taxonomy): Bacteria > Acidobacteriota > Terriglobia > Terriglobales > Acidobacteriaceae > Angelobacter. The sequence goes on along the minus strand of DASTPO010000104.1, from coordinate 6,083 downwards.
TCATGACTCGCGGTGTGACGGCATTAACTTTCAGACAGTGAGCCCTTCGCAGGGAGCGGTCAAGGCGTACAACAACGTGATTTATCGTGCGGGAACCGGCCCGGCGCCCGGAGGAGTGGAAGCAAACTATGCCTGCATCAACGCGGGCGGAAACGGCTCAGCGGCCATCCAGATTACCGGCAATACTTTGTACGATTGCGGACGCCGCGCCAACGCGGATTCGGGAGCGGTTGCCGCCTCAGCTCCCGTAAGCTTGACGGACAACATTGTGGACGCCGTTTCCGGTGAAACGTATTTGGCCCCAAATTCGTCGCCAGCGAATTTCTCCGCCACGCACAATCTCTTTTTCGGCGACGGAGCCCCGCCGTCTTTCTCCAGCAGCAGTGTCAGCGCAGACCCAAAATTCGTGGATGCAGTCAATAGCAACTTTCAACTCCAGACCGGCAGCCCGGCCATTGATGCGGGCGCTAATGACGGTATTTCCCGCGATATCCTGCAAACTCCGCGACCACAAGGCGCCGCTTATGACATAGGAGCCTACGAATTCAAAGGTGGGACAACACAACCTCCTCCTCCCCCTCCGACGCAGGGAACTCTGACGGTGAGTCCGCAGTCTGTGGTGTTTGGCAACGTAGTGATCGGAAGCAGCGCGAAGCAGACGGTCACGCTGTCCAATGGTTCAACAGCGTCTCTCACCATCAGCAGCGTGGGCATCTCCGGAACAGGCTTCAGCCAGATGGGGCCGGTGCTCCCGCTCACATTAGCTCCGGGGCAGAGCAGCACCGTTGCCGTTACCTTCACGCCGCAGAATTCGGGAAGTGTTACAGGAGCATTGCAGATCAATAGCAACGCTTCTGATCCCTCGGTCACCGTCGTACTTTCGGGAACGGGATCAACGGTCCAGCATACGGTGGACGTAAATTGGAGCGCGAGCACTTCAACCGTTGCCGGGTACAACGTGTATCGCGGGACGGTCAGCGGCGGTCCTTACAGCAAGATCAATTCTGCGCTGGTGACCGGCCTCACCTTCACTGACAACACCGTGAGCTCCGGCGCAACCTACTTCTATGTTGTGACCGCGGTAGCCGCCGATGGAACAGAAAGCGCATTTTCCAGCCAGGTGCAGGCGGTAATCCCAACTCCTTAGTGGCACCGTTAACCGAGCACAAGAATTTTTCATCAGGAAGGGTTTAATGAGGACCAAGTTCATCAAGTTTGTGATTATCGCTGTCATCCTGGTTGCGGCTGGCTGCAGCGCAATGCTGGCGCAGAGCGCCCCGCCGCACCTTTTCTATTCCGATCTGGAAAGCGGCCCGAACACGGGCGGCCAGAACAACAATGGGGCATTTGTCACGTTGTGGGGCAAGGGGTTTGGCACGACCCAGGGAACTTCCACCGTTACTGTGGGAGGCGGAGCGGTGGTGTCCTATCCGCTGTGGTCAGACGGGAAGATCATTGTTCAGTTGGGACCGGCTGCGGCCAGCGGGAACATTATTGTGCAATCGGCTGCGGGCGCCAGCAACGCGGTTCCGTTTACCGTGCGGGCAGGAAACATCTTTTTTGTTTCCACCAGCGGCAATGACGCTAATGCCGGCACGCTCGCCGCGCCATGGAAGACGATGATCAAGGCCAAGAACACCATCAATGCCGGCGACATTGCTTACGTTGAGAATGGCGTTTCACAAACCACGGAAGACACTTTCACCGCGTACATCAGCATGGACCGCCAGGGCGCGGACAATTCCGGAACGGCGGCCGCTCCCAAAGCGCTGATCGCTTATCCGAATGCCACTGTGACCGTGGGCGTGGCGGGCGGACTGCACTACGGCATTCGGACCCCGAACATTGGCACGCATGAAGATTACTGGGTGATTTCACAGCTGCACATCATTGGTGGAACGCAGGCGATGGATATAGGCGGGACAGGGTGGAAAGTGGTCGGGAATGAGATGCAATGTCCAAACGCCGACGACCAGGTGGGTTGCTTTGAGATGAGCGAAGGCAATCAGGTGAAGTTCTGGGGAAATGAAGTGCACAACGCAGGCACTAACCCCACGTCATCGAAGTTTTACCACGCTGTTTATTTCAGCACCGATTCAAATCACATTGACGTTGGCTGGAACAACATTCATGACAATTTCACCTGTCGCGCCTTGCAATTTCATTCGTCGCCGCTTTGCAGCCCCTCCTGCGGCGCGGGCGACACAACGGGCTTTGATCAGTACGACCTGCACGTACATGACAACCTGATCCACGGAGATAACTGCAACGGCATCAACTTTGCGACCGTGGATCCCTCCAAAGGCACGGTGGAGGCCTACAACAACGTGATCTACCACGTCGGCCTAATGGATCCCTTGCAACTGGGTGCGAGCTTTTCCTGCATTTACGTGGCGGGAATCACCAATAACGGCGTGGCGGGAACCGGCACGGTCCAGGTGTTCAACAACTCGCTTTCTGACTGCGCAGCGAATAACTCGGCGAACGCCAGCGGCTCGCGCGGAGCGTTTGGTGTGGGCGGCGGCCCGGCTACGCTTCTGATGAACCTGCGCAACAACGTGGCTTACCAGAATGCCGGTGAGATCTACGTGGATGGCAGCCTCAGCCAGATCAAAGGCGACCATAACCTGTGGTTCGGAATTGGCGCGGCGCCCACACAAACCACCAACAACCTGAATGCGGACCCGCTGTTCGTGAATCGCAGCAACGGCGATTTGCATTTGAGCAGCAGCAGTCCAGCGAAGGATGCCGGCCTGACGCTGGTGCCTGCCAATCCATTCGTCCCTAATCCGGGAACAAACCAGGTTAGGGACAAGGATGGAACGCTTCGTCCCCAGGGCAACGCGTTTGATCTGGGTGCTTATGAGCTTCTGGCTGCGGGGGGAACAGCGCCACCACCGCCAAATCCCCCGGCTAGCGTGAGCGTTGTGGTCCACTAGGGCTCTCGTATCTGAACATGGATGGCCTGCTTCGGCAGGCCATTTTTGTGCCCACTGGCCACAAAATTTGAATCCGGCAAGCCGGGCATTTACTCTGCGTTAGATCACTCGCGCTTCCCGGAAGGAAAGGTTGATGAGAACTCTTCGCTTGATGGCCGTGCTGGCTGTGCTTGTCACCACCATGGCCGCGCAAACTCCCACTCCCACCCCACCGCTGCTTAAGCCCGACGAGCGTCTGAAAACTGACGTGCTTTTGATTGTCGCGCACCCTGACGACGAGACCGGCGTGGTTCCCTACCTGGTGCAACTCATCGACCAGGGCAAGCATGTGGCCGTCCTCTATACCACCCACGGAGAAGCCGGGCACAACAACATGGGGCCGGAACGAGCGGCGTCTCTGGGAATTGCACGCGAGATGGAACTGCGGCATGCGCTGGAGAGCGTAGGCATCAACAACGTGTGGTTTTTGAGCGGCCGTGATACCCCGAGCCAGAACGTGCTGGAATCGCTGGCCAACTGGCACAACGGCCAGGTGGAAGAAGAGATGGTCAGGATGGTCAGAATCTTGCGCCCCGAGGTGATCGTTACCTGGATGCCGGGATTTTTTGTCGGCGAGAATCATGGCGACCATCAGGCCGCAGGAGTGCTCGCCACTGAAGCGTTCGACAGCGCGGGCGATCCGGCAGTTTTTCCCGCACAGCTTGCCGGTCCAACTAAAGTGAATGAAACGCTGCTGGATGGTTTGCAGCCGTGGCAAACCAAAAAGATCTATTATTTTCCCGATGCCGCAGATGACATCTTCAAGGGTACAGGACCCACGTATCAGACGAACGGCACGTCTCGGGCGCTCAAGATGCCGTACTGGCGCGCCGGCTTTGAGACCTTCAAGTATCACCTGACGCAATACCGCAGTTTCATCGAAGGCCTGAAAAAGATGGATGAGAAACAGGTTGCCGAACAGGAAAAGAACTGGGGTGGCGAAGGGAGCCTGACGCTGGGAAAATCGCTGGTCGGCGGCAGCGTAACCGGTGATGTGTTTGAAGGCGTTACTCCAGCGATCATTCCGTTCACGTCTGCGGCCAGAGTGGCTTATGAGCAGCCGGCAGCTCTTTCGGTTGAGCTAAGCGGGCCGTGGGGCTTTTACGAGAAGTTCAGGCGCGCCCACGGCATCACCAAACTGCCTAAGGCAAGCGAGCCCGAAATCGCCATCAAGCGAGGTACAACTTTATTGATTCCGCTGGAACTGCACAACCACACCGATACAGCCAAAGCCGTCACAATCACCGTCAAGCTGCCGGATGGCTGGACCACCCAGACCGGCGCAGGCGCGCTTCGTTTGGAGCCGCAATCCGACTACTACTGGCAGGTGATGCTGGACTCACCCAAGGCTGAGACGAAAGCGCCGCAGGAGATTGAGTGCCGCGCCGAGGCCGACGGCAAGACGCTGGCGACAATCAGGATTTCAGTGCACTTGCGCAATGGCGGATTGCCGCAGAATTAAAGGTGAGGCCAGCCCAGTTGGCCCTGCAATCATGAATGACCGCCAGCTCAGGAAAGAATGAAATGCCTGGGCCGGCTCCATGACAATGTGTTTGTCGGCCGACCACCGGTTCCAATCTCTATCAGGTCCGCTATTGCGGTGCGTTCTCTTCTATTACTATGCCTGCGGCTTCCTGATCCAGCGCGGTGGCGGCGTCGGGTTGGCCCATTTGACGAAGCATCTCCGCGTGACTGCGCAGTAGCTGCCAAAAGGAGTACGCGCTTTCGTTTTTCACGAACCTTGAAGAGGTGCTTTTGCTGATTCGTCTGTAGAGGCTTTCGGCGTCCTGATATTGCCGGGCCGCACCTGCCAGATCACCCAGTTCACGCCTTGCATTGCCGACGTTAACATGAGCCTGTGCAAGATCATAGTCATCACTTTCAGGCAGTTCCTGCGCAATCTTCAATTCTTCTTGATAGTTTTCAAGAGCTTCCCCGTTCTTACCCTCAGCAAGCAGCAGATGCCCCATACGTTTGTAGGCTTCCATTCGGGAAAATACATCTTCTGGGCCTAACGTCTTAGAAGATGCCAACGCGCGTCTGCAAAACGGCTCGGCTTCAGTAAACAGCCTTTTGTCCACATTCAATATGCAGGCAGATAAAGCAGACTGAAACTGATCAATCTGCTTTTCCTTCTCCCTCTTCCTGGCCATCTCTTCCGGAGCAAGCGGCAGACCTTGGGGGAAATCGATCACCACCGAGGTAACCACGGATATCCTATGCCCGGCGTCTTCAAAAGGGGTATAGCGCCATTGCTTAAGAGCTGCCTGAGCCGCCTGGATGAGCAGTGGATGCCCCGATACCGGCTGCACGTCAGCTACCTCTCCGGTAGCCGAGATCGTAAATCTCAAGGTAACTTGCCCTGCAATATGGGCGATCTGTGCCATTTGGGGATAGACAGCTGGTACTCTCTTTATCAAGTGATGATTAGCGTCGTCCGACAAGACCACCGTCGTCTGAGCCGACAAGAGGTTAACACTAACCAACGCTACGCCTAAGACTCTAGCCCAAGTGTTCATATATCCATTCCTACCGTAGCACCTTCGACGGCGAGATAGCTAGAATGATCTACAAACGTGCTTACTATGTGTGACTTGATGCAAGTATACGGATTGGCTCGCGGCGCTGCCGCATCAATGCTAAGACGGCTGGTACGGTAGTTTCACTGAGCGTCGAGAAAGTTGCGAATAAGGGCCACGGTTTCCGCCGGGCGTTCTTCCATCAACCAATGGCCCGCGCCAGCGATGACCGCCTCGCGAACGTTGGTCGCCACATGGCGCATGATCACCGCCTGCAGCGGGCCGAATGACTTTTCTCCGCCAACTGCCGGTACGGGCATCGTCAACTTCACCTGCTCGAAGATCTTATTGTCCTTTGCGTGCTGAGAAAAAGCAGTGAACTGGGCGTGCCGCCAATAACCGAGCTTGGCTCGCTCACGCCCGAAACAGGGTCTGTCGCAAGCACCTATACGATGCCACGATCTGGGCCAAGCCTGCGGTGTGGTCAGCTCCGATTGCAGGCAAATCCGTCATGGCCGATGATGGGTATCTCACGGCTGCCGGTTTCCGGAAGGTCAAAATTGCGGAGATCATCACAGTCGGCGAC
>DASTPO010000103.1:0-3753 GCA_035762225.1 Candidatus Angelobacter sp. | reverse complement strand
GGTGGACTTGGTGTAAACATCGAACACGTTCTGCCCGCCCCAGGAATCCGACTGCGGATCATCCTGCATGGAGCGCAGGCCCCAGTCGGTGTTGCCGGTCATGGGATCAACCGGGACATGGCGCAAAAAGCGCAGCTTCTTACCGCCATTCACCTCGACGCCATTCACCAGGGTATCCAGGTCCGGCGGATATCCTTCCGTGCCCAGCTTGATCTGGAAGGCGTTCTTGTCCGCGGCGTCCTTGTAACGATCGATGGCGGTGCGCATCTCCCAGAGGTCGCGCCGCAATTCCACCTCGCGCTGCCGCCGGATGGTGACCTTCATCACCGGAACCGCAGCTCCCATCAGGATCAACAGGATCGTGATTACGGCGATCATCTCAATCAGGCTGAAGCCGCGTTGCCGCGCTGCGGTCAACAGCCTGCCGTGGACGCCGCCACTCCTGAGATCCCGTTTCGCCAACATCATGCCAAAAGCCATAAAGCTCTAGTTTACCGTGACCGAGGACTGCGATCCCAAAACATCCTGCGGCTGGTTCTGGCTATTGCGGGCACCCGGCACGGCGATGGAGATAGCCGCCTTGCCTTTGGCCTTGGCTGTGAATACCAGGTTAAAGACCACTCCGTCACCGGAGACGCCGGCCATGCCCGGGGGACGCTGCGCCGTAATCTGCAGTTTGCCTGAAGCAGAATCGTCGCGGTTCACCAGGATGACCTGCTGGCCGTCTTTCGCCAGGAAATCACCGTTCGTAACACTGTTGAACTGAACGACTTTCGGGTCATAGGTGATCTGAATCGGTACAGCCGCGATGTCCTGTCCGTGGGAGAGGATCACTGACATGTTGAACGTGCTTCCCAGTTGCGGCGATACGGTGCTTGGCTCAAGTCGCAGACCTACCTGCCCTGGCTTGAGGTTTTGCGTGGCCGCAGGCTGTGCCCCTGTGGCCGGAGTTGTTGGCGGCGTTTGCGCCGGGCTCTGTGCAGGCTGCAACCCAGGCTGACGCGCTGGGGTGGCTGGCGCGGTAGTCGCCGGTTGTCCGGTGGCCGCGGCCGGCGTTGCCGGAGCGCTGGGCGCTGCCGGTTTGGCGGCAATGCGCAGGTCGATGCCGCTGCCGGTGCCTACGTCAAAGGCGCGCCGGTTCAAATCTGAAAGACCCTGCGCGCGCACAATGTGCGGGACCAGCAGGAAGACCAGTTCGTTTGTAATGTGCTCTTTCTGGGTCGAGGTAAACAGATACTTCAGCAGGGGAACTTCACCGAGAAAAGGCGTTCCGCTGGTGGTCTTGGTGTCCTGTACTTCCAGAATGCCGCCCAGAAGGTTGGTTTCTCCATCCATCAGCCGCACTGTGTGCTCAACTTTTTTGGTGCTGATGATGGGCTGGGTGACGCCACCGATGGTTTCCGAGCCGTTCAGGTTCGAAATTTCCATCGATGTCTTGAGCGTTACCTGCCCGTTGGGGTGGACCCGGGGCGTAATTTCCATCTTCACGCCGACATCGGTATAGGTGAACTGCGTGTTTACGCCCACCGCTCCAACCGCCGTGCCTACTCCCAGCGGCGTACCGAAAGAGCCGGTAGCGATGGGGATTTTATCGGCGATGGTCAGAGTTGCCTTTTCATTGTCGGTGGCGCGAATGCGCGGGCTCTGCATGATGCGGGTGTCGGCGTCAGAAAACAGCGCGACAGCTTTTACCGAATCGATGGTGACCGCATAGTTGGTGGAGTTCAGGTGCTGCAGATCGTTGAAATTCAGGTTGCCATTGCTTCCGGTAGTGGTGGTGCCGGTCCCGGTGCCTGTTCCCGTGGTGGTGGTGGTATTGGTCCCCTGGAGGGCGACAGAAGCATTCTGCGGCGGGGTAATGCCAAGATTGCGCAGCTTATCGCGCCGCACCTGGGCCACGATTACGTCCACGATCACTTCCGGCTTCGGCTTGTCGATGTCGTCGATCATTTTCGAAGCCAGCGCCAGCTGGTCGGGCGTGCCTTTGATCACGATGGCGCTCTGCGACGGGACCTGCTGGATGCGCTGCACTTCAAGCACCGTGCGGATGGCGTTGACGATGTCCTGAAGATCGGTTGCGCCGGAAACGTTACCCAGATAAAAAGTCTTGACTACGTTCTGCTCCAGTTCGCGGCGCTTGGCCTGCGTATCCTGGGCTACAAAAATTGTGTTGGGGGTAACGGGCCGCCAGAAGGTGCGCGACTCCAGCGCCACGATATCGAGCGCTTCCTGCAGATTGACTTTTTGCAGCTTCACCGTGAGACGGCGCGAGGTGTAATCCGGATCGAACAGCACATTGATATTGGCCAGCTTGCCAATGGTTTCGTACAGGACCTTGGAATCGTCGGTCATTTCCAGGGCGCTCAAGGGAACATCAGGTATCTGGCCCAGGGAGACCGGGGCGCTCGCGCTTTCCAGCCGCTTGCGCAACGGGTCCTCTTCATCCTCATTGCGCGGCGGGGGATTTGACTGGGCTTGTCCTGCGCCGGGCGCCGACTTCTGCATCATCTCCTGGGTACGCTTGATTTCCTGCGCCGCCAGTTCGTTGCTGGAGTCGATCTCAAGCGCCTGCTGGAACAGGGTCAGTGCATCCTGGAGATTGCCCTGTTCGCGGAGCTTCTGCCCGCGCTTGATCTTGCTGGCCGCGGCCAGGAAGCGCATACGCTCAAACGGCAGGCGATACTTCAGCTCTTCCGGTTTTTGCTGATATGCGGCTTTGTAAAAGTCATACGCGGCTTCATAATCCTGCCGCGCCTCTGCCTTGACGCCTTTTTGATAAAGGGTCTTGGCGGATTCCGCGGCAGACAAAATAGCCGCAAAAATAATGATTATCGTGAGGGTTGCCGTTACCTTCCTCATACGCTCCTGCTCATCTTGGCTTTAACCTAAGTCCTTGCTTGTCAGGGAAATAGTGGGGGCGCTACCCTTGGTCTTGCCCAAAAATAGACTTTTCGGAAGCCAGATTATACACCGAACTCGGTGCATAACCTAGAACGACTTCGGTAACCAAATTTGCGCTGTGGTAGCATAAAAAGTTTGCCGTCAGCGGCAGATATCTGCAATGGCCCGCCAAACCACTCATCAGACCGAGCCGAATAAGCCCAAAAACGTGAAGCGCGACCCAGTCGCTTCCGGCGAGCGCGACGCCACGTTTAACCGGGCCGCCGGCCACAACTACTTTCTGGAGGACAAGCTGGAAACCGGCATCGTCTTGACCGGCTCGGAGGTCAAATCAGTCCGCGCCGGCCGGGCCAACCTTAAAGACGGCTATGCCCTGCTGAAGGACGGCGAGCTATGGCTCCTGAATGCTCACATCGGCGCCTATGAAAACGCGGGTTACGCCGGTCACACGCCGCTGCGGACGCGAAAACTGCTGGTGCACGCCGAAGAGCTGCGCAAGCTCCAGGGCAAGACCCAGCAGAAGGGCTATACGCTGGTACCCACGCGCATGTACTTCAAGAACGGTAAGATCAAATGTGAAATCGCACTGGCCAAGGGCAAACAAAGCTGGGACAAACGTGAGACCGAACGCCGGCGCACCGCCGATAAAGAAGCACGCGAAGCCATTGCGCGCTCAAGAAAAGGATAAATCCGCAAACTTACTTTTAGGAGCAAGAACGCCATTATGGATACACGCCTGATTACCGCAAATTTTGCTGAAGTCGAGACCGAATGCCTGGTCGTGATGGCTTTAGACCACGGAAGCAAACAGAAGAGCGAACCACGGCTGGCCGCCAAAGATCCGGCGCTGGA